>NZ_JAIUKC010000135.1:0-27232 GCF_020177435.1 Saccharopolyspora sp. 7B
GTCTGATCTTCGCCTTCCAGGCGATGTGAACCCGGGCCGGGGACTCCCCGCGATCCGGGGGTGATCACAACTGAGGCCGCCCCGCCCGCGGGGGGGGGGGGCGGGGGGGGCGGCCCCCCCCCCCCCCGGCCACGACCTGTCCACGGGAGACGACCGTGTCCACCGACATCCCCGCCGCGCTGCTGAAGTTCGCCTACTGGGTGCCCAACGTCAGCGGCGGCCTGGTCACCAGCACCATCGAACAGCGCACCGATTTCGGGTTCGAGTACAACAAGGAACTCGCGGTGCTCGCCGAGCGCAGCGGGTTCGAGTACGCGCTCAGCCAGGTCCGCTACGCCTCCAGCTACGGCGCCGCGCAGCAGCACGACCCGGCCGCGTTCAGCCTCGGCCTGCTGCTGGCCACCGAGCGGCTCAAGCTCATCGTCGCCGCCCACCCCGGCCTGTGGCACCCGGCGATCCTCGCGAAGTTCGGCATCACCGCCGACATCCTGTCCCAGGGCCGGTTCGCGGTGAACATCGTCAGCGGCTGGTTCAAGGAGGAGTTCACCGGCCTCGGCGAACCCTGGCTGGAGCACGACGAGCGCTACCGGCGCACCGAGGAGTTCATCCGCGTGCTGCGCGGGCTGTGGACGCAGCCGAACTTCGAGCTGGCCGGCGACTTCTACCGCATCCGCGACTTCAGCCTGCGCCCGCAACCGTTCGAGGTGCCCGGGCGCCCGCACCCGGAGATCTTCCAGGGCGGCAACTCGTCCGCGGCGCGCACCCTCGCCGGGCGGGTGTCGGACTGGTACTTCAGCAACGGCAAGGACTTCGACGGGTTCAGCGAGCAGGTCGCCGACGTCCGCGCCCAGGCCGCCGCCCACGGCCGCACCGTCCGCTTCGGCCTCAACGGCTTCCACATCGCCCGCGACACCGAGGCCGAGGCGAAGGCCGTGCTCAAGGAGATCGTGGACAAGGCCGATGTGGACGCCGTCGAAGGGTTCCGCAAGTCCGTGCAGCAGGCCGGGAAGTCCACATCGGACGGCAAGGGCATGTGGGCGGACTCCGAATTCGCCGACCTCGTCCAGTACAACGACGGCTTCCGCACCGGCCTCATCGGCACTCCGGAGCAGATCGCGCACCGCATCATCGAGTACAAGAAGCGCGGCGCGGACCTGATCCTGCTCGGATTCCTGCACTACCTCGAAGACGTCGAGCACTTCGGCACCCACGTGCTGCCCATCGTCCGCGAACTCGAAGCGGACCTCGACCGCACCGGCGACCCCATCGGCGCCACCCGGTGACCACCCGCACCACCGCAACCCGAGGAGAACCGCTGTGAGCACCACCGAACCGACCACCACCCGCTGGGAACGACGACCCGACACCCCCGAGGGCTGGCTCGAACGCGCCCGCGACGTGGCCGCGCTGCTGGCCGTCGACGCCGTCGAGCGCGACCGCGCCGGCGCCACCCCGCACGCCGAAGTCCGGCTGCTCAAGGAATCCGGCCTGGTCCGGCTGCTCGGGCCCGTCGAGCACGGCGGGGGCGGTCAGCGCTGGGACACCGCCTACCGGGTAATCCGCGAGGTCGCCAAGGGCGACGGGTCCATCGGCCAGCTGCTCGGCTACCACTACCTGTGGGCGTGGGCGGTGCGGCTGGTCGGCACCGACGCGCAGATCGACGCCGTCGAGCAGCTCTACACCGAGAACGACCTGTTCTTCGGCGGGGCGGTGAACCCGCGCGACTCCGACGTGGTCATCACCGACGAGGGCGACGAGATCGTCTACACCGGGCGGAAGTCCTTCTCCACCGGCAGCAAGGTCTCCGACCTCACCGTGCTGGAGGGCGTCCTCGACGGCACCGACGACCACATCTTCGCCATCGTGCCCTCCGACCAGGAGGCCATCGTCTACGGCGACGACTGGGACAACCTCGGTCAGCGGCTCACCGAATCCGGCAGCGTCGAGATCCGCGGCGTGCGGGTGCCGTGGGAGTCGGCGGCGGGCTACGTGGACAAGCGGTTCCAGCCGCTGGTCTACAACACGCTGAACACGCCCACCATCCAGCTGGTGTTCACCAACTTCTACCTCGGCATCGCGCAGGGCGCCCTGGACGCCGCGACCGCCTACACCCGGGAGAAGACCCGGCCGTGGCCCTACGGCGGGGACGACAAGGACAGCGCCACCGAGGAGTTCTACGTCCTCGACACCTACGGCGATCTGCAGGCGAAGCTGTGGGCCGCGGAGGCGCTCGTGGACCGCGCCGGGCAGCGCATCGACGGGTTGCTGCACGCCGAACGGGACTCGGTGACCGCCGCGCAGCGCGGGCAGGCCGCCGTGCTCATCGCCGCCGCCAAGGAGCGGATCGTGCAGACCGGGCTGGAGATCGCCACCCGGATCTACGAGGTGACCGGGGCGCGGGCGACCTCGAACTCCGCGGGCCTGGACATCTTCTGGCGCAACCTGCGCACCCACACGCTGCACGACCCGATCGCGTACAAGCGGGTCGAGGTGGGCCGCTACGCGCTGCTCGGCGAGATCCCGGAACCGACCTGGTACACGTGATCCGGTGCGGGGGGGCCGCCCGGCGCCACCGGGCGGGTCGCGCCGCGCGTCAGCCGCCGAGCCAGGTGGCGACGAACTTCGCGACCCGGCTGACCCGCCGGACCTTCGGCCTGCCGCCCGCCACGCCGTGGATCTCCCACTCCTGGCCGCACTCCGGGCAGAACCACGGTCCCAGCCTGCTCGCGTCCGGCTCGCACGGGTGACCCCGCCGTCCTCGCCGCATCCCGCCGTCCTTCCCCGCTCGCCGCGCGCCGTGGCCCCGCGGCCCACGACGATGATCAGCACCGATGACACCACAGCGCGCCGCCGCCGCGGAACATTTCCGGATCGTGGTCATCCGGCCGGGCGCGGGACCTTCGACCGTGTGACCCGCCGTATCCGGTTCGTACCGTCGAACAGGTGAGAACAGCTGGGGACACTCGGCGTGCGGCGCCAGGACGACACCGGATCGGCACGACCGCCACCGCCGGAGTCCGGATCAGCGGGCACCGCCGCCGGTCCTGCGCCGCCCGCCGCACCGCCCTTAGCCTGGGAACGACGGTTTCTGGCGCGCCCGCACGCCGCGGGCGGAAGCGGGGGCTGCGAGATGGCACAACCGGACGAGGCGGGCACCGGCCCCGACGCGGGCGGCGCGACCCGCATCGCCCTCGTCGACGACCACGAGGTGGTGCGCCGCGGGATCGCCGACCTCCTGGAGGACGAGGACGACTTCACCATCGTCGCCGAGGTCGGCACCGTGCAGGAGGCCCTGGTGCGGCTGCCACCGGCCCGGCCCGACGTGGCGGTGCTCGACGTGCGGCTGCCCGACGGCAACGGCATCGAGCTGTGCCGCGAACTGCTCTCCCTGCTGCCCGGGGTGCGCTGCCTGGTGCTCACCTCGTTCTCCGACGACGAAGCGCTGCTGGACGCGATCATGGCCGGGGCGTCCGGGTACGTGCTCAAGCAGGTCCTCGGCTCCGACCTGCGCTCCGCGATCCGGCAGGTCGCCGCCGGGCGCTCGCTGCTCGACGCGGCCACCACCTCCGCCGTGCTCGAACGGCAGCGGCGCAAGCATTCCCGGGAGGACCCGCTGCGGCGGCTCACCGAGCAGGAGCGGGCCGTGCTGGAGCTGATCGGCGCCGGGATGACCAACCGGCAGATCGCCGAGCGGATGTTCCTCGCCGAGAAGACGGTGAAGAACTACGTCTCGCAGCTGCTCTCGAAGCTCGGGATGCAACGCCGCACCCAGGCAGCGGTCCTGGCCACCGAACTCCGCTCTCGTCCTTCCTCTGGTTGACCTCCGGGGTGCACGGCCCGGCGCCCGACGGGCGCTTCCGGTCAGGCGGGTTCGTCGTGGGGGAGGGGGGCTCGCCAGGTGAGGCGGGTGCCGCCGTCCTCGGGGGTGGTGAGTTCGAGGGTGCCGGCGAGCTGTTCGGCGCGGGCGCGGAGGTTGCGCAACCCGTTGCCGGGAGCTCCGCCGGCCGCCCCGCAGCCGTTGTCGACCACCTCGATGGTCAGCTCCGCGCCGGTGTCCACCGACACCGTGATCGCGGTGGCCCCGCCGTGGCGCAGCGCGTTCGCGACCGCCTCCCGCACCACCGCCTCCGCGTGCTCGAAGTGGCCGGCGGGCACCGCGGTGTCGATCGCACCGGACATCCGCACCGCCGGGGCGAACCCGGCGCCGCTGCTGGCGTCGGCGACGGTGTCCAGCAACCGGCGGCGCAGGCTCACCGGGTCGTCCGCGCCGGGCGAGGAGTGCAGGTCGAAGATGGCGGTGCGGATCTCGCGCACCGTGTCGTCGAGCTGCTGCACCGACTGCTGCACCCGCCGCCGCACGTCCGAATCGGTGGCGCGGCGCAGCGTGCCCTGCAGGCTCAGCCCGGTCGCGAACAGCCGCTGGATCACGTGGTCGTGCAGGTCGCGGGCGATGCGGTCGCGCTCGCCGAACACGTCGAGCTGCCGCTGCGCGCGGTTCTTCGCCGCCAGCTCCAGCGCGATCGCCGTCTGGTCGGCGAAGGACGCCAGCAGCGGCACCTGCCCCGGACCGAACGGCCTGCTCTCCTTGCGGCGCAACGCGATCACCGCGCCCGCGCCGGCCTCGCCCGAGTGCAGCGGCACCGCCAGCGCCGGGCCGTAGCCGGGCAGCACGTGGTTGAGGCCGCTGACCGGGGACGCGGACACGTCCGACTCCAGCACCGGGGTGTCGCCGGTGAGGCTGGCCAGCACCGGGCCGTCGGTGCTCACCGGGATGCCCACCTCGATGTCCGCCTCCCCGGCGACGGCCTCGACCCGCGCCTGGCCGGTGGCGGCGCCCTGGCGGGCCAGCACGATCAGCGCGCAGTCGGCGCGGGAGATCTCCATGGCGCGCTGCGCGATGAGCCGCAGCCCGTCGGCGGTGCTGACACCGGACAGCAGTTCGGTGGTGATCTCGCTGGAGGCCTGCAACCAGCGGTGCCGCAGCCGCGCCTGGTCGAACAGCCGCGCGTTCTCGATGGTGACCCCGGCGGCCGCGGCCAGGGCGCGCAGCACCACCTCGTCGTCCTGGCCGAACTCGCCGCCGTCGAGCTTCTCGGTGAGGTACAGGTTGCCGAACACCTCGTCGCGCACCCGGATGGGGATGGCGAGGAAGCCGCGCATCGGCGGGTGGTGCTGCGGGAAGCCGATCGATGCCGGGTGCTGGGTCAGGTCGCGCAGCCGCAGCGGGCGCGGATCCCGGGTGAGCTGCCCGAGCAGCCCGCGGCCCCGCGGCGTCGGCCCCATCCGGGCGACGGTGGCCTCGTCGATGCCGACGTGCACGAACTGGGTGAACTCGCCGTCCGGCCCGAGCACGCCCAGCGCGCCGTAGCGGGCCTGCACCAGCTCGGTGGCGGCGGTGACGATGCGGTGCAGGGTGGTGTCGAGCTCCAGCTCGGTGCCGATCGCGAGGACCGCGTCCAGCAGGTCCTGCATCCGATCCCGGGTGCTGATCACCCTGGCCAGCCGCTCCTGCAGCTCGCCGAGCAGTTCGTCGAGGCGGAGGTCGCCCAACGTGGAGGCCACCTCTTGCAGCCGGTCGGTGACCGGGTCGTGGGAGGAGGCTTCGGACATCGCTGATCCATCGGTGTGCGGCGGGCCCGCCGAGGTGCTTCGGCGGGGCGTCGGTGCGGGAGCCGCCCGTTCCCGGCGCGGTCTCGGCCGGGTGCCGCCGGGGCTGCGGGCCGAACGCGGGCCGGGTCGCCGGGGCGGCGGCCGCGGGGTGCGGCCGTGCCCGTGGCGGACGTGCCGGTGCTCGCCGGTGCCGGGCCGCGTGCCGTCGGCGCGGGGTCGAGCGTGACCTGAGTGTGACCGAACGCCGCGGTGGTGGCGAGTCGTTCTCGGTCAGGTGCCGGGGGTTTCCGGGGGCGGGGCGAGTTCGCCGGTCTCGTCGGCGGCGAGCTTGGTGAGCAGCTGCCGGAGCCGGTCCGATTCCTCGGCGCTGAGCCGGTCCAGCGCGGTGCTGTTGATCTCGTCGGCGAGCGCGGTGGTCTCGCGCAGCACCCGCCTGCCCTCGTCGGTCAGCTCCAGCACGCGGCGCCTGCGGTCGTAGCGGTCGACGGTGCGCGCGACGAGCCCGCGCTGTTCGAGGCGGGCGAGCATCGCGGCGAGCGTCGCCTTGTCGATCGCGGCGCGCCTGCCCAGCGCGGCCTGTTCGATGCCGGGGGCCTCGTCGATGGCGGTGAGCGCGGCGTACTGCGGCTTGGTCAGCTGCGGGGATCGCGCCTGCCAGCGGGCGCCGTGGTCCTGCAGGACCCGGCGCATCAGGTGGAAGACGGCGCTTTCCAGCTGCACGACGCACTCCTCTTGCCGGTCCGGTGGGCTCGCATCCTACGAGATCGGTTCGGGCGGTGGGGCCGGAGCCGTCGCCGCGGTGACCGCGGCCGCAGCGGTGGTAGTATGTGTACGAACGTTCGTCTACGAACTAAAGGAGGCGGGTGGCGGTGCGCCTGATCGTCGGGATGACCGGAGCCACCGGGGCGCCGCTGGGCGTGCGCCTGCTCGAAGCGCTGCGCGGCCTGCCCGAGGTCGAGACGCACCTGGTGCTGAGCCGCTGGGCCCGCACCACCGTCGAGCTCGAAACCGGCCGCAGCACCCGCGAGGTCGCCGAGCTCGCCGACGTGGTGCACGGGCCCGCCGAACAGGGCGCGTCCATCTCGTCCGGCTCGTTCCGCACCGACGGCATGATCGTCGTGCCGTGCAGCATGAAGACCCTCGCCGGCATCCGCACCGGCTACGCCGACGGGCTCATCGGACGTGCCGCCGACGTGGTGCTCAAGGAGCGGCGCAAGCTCGTGCTCGTCCCGCGGGAGACGCCGCTGAGCGAGATCCACCTGGAGAACATGCTCGCGCTCTCCCGGATGGGCGCCGTGCTGGTCCCGCCGATGCCCGCCTTCTACGACCAACCGCAGTCGGTGACCGACCTGCTCGACCACGTCGTGATGCGGGTCCTCGACCAGTTCGACCTGCCCGCCCCGGACACCCCCCGCTGGGGCGGTCTCCGCGCGGCCCGGGACGCATCGGCCGACCGATGACCAGTGAAGGAGGAGAAGTGGCCCACGACGACCTGCGGTCCTACCTGGACGCGCTCGACGAGGCGGGACAGCTGCTGCGGATCACCGAACAGGTCGATCCGGAACCGGACCTCGGCGCCGCCGCCAACGCCGTGTCCCGGCTCGGCGAGGGCGCGCCCGCGCTGCGGTTCGACGACGTCACCGGGTTCACCGACCCGCGCATCGTGCTCAACGCGCACGGGTCCTGGCCCAACCACGCCATCGCGATGGGGATGCCGCCGGAGACCTCCACCCGCGAGCAGGTGCAGGAGTTCATCCGGCGCTGGGAGGACTTCCCGGTCGCCCCCGAGCGCCGCGCCGACCCGCCGTTCCTGGCGAACTCCCGCGAAGGCGCCGAGGTCGACCTGTTCGAGGTGCTGCCGCTGTTCCGGCTCAACGACGGCGACGGCGGGTTCTACCTGGACAAGGCCGCCGTCGTCTCCCGCGACCCGGACGATCCGGAGAATTTCGCCAAGCAGAACGTCGGCGTCTACCGGATGGAGGTCAAGGGCCGGAACGAACTCGGCCTGCAACCGGTGCCGATGCACGACATCGCGCTGCACCTGGGCAAGGCCGAGGAGCGCGGCGAGGACCTGCCGGTCGCGATCGCGCTCGGCAACGACCCGATGATCACCATCGTCGGCGGCACCCCGCTCGGCTACGAGCAGTCCGAGTACGAGATGGCGGGCGCGCTGCGCGGGGCGCCGGCGCCGATCGCCACCGGGCCGCTGACCGGGTTCGACGTGCCGTGGGGCTGCGAGGTGCTGCTCGAAGGCGTGGTCGTCGGGCGGCGCCGCGAGGTCGAAGGGCCGTTCGGCGAGTTCACCGGGCACTACTCCGGCGGCCGGAACATGCCGGTGGTGCGCATCGACCGCATCTCCTTCCGCACCGACCCGATCTTCGAATCGCTGTACCTGGGCAAGCCGTGGACCGAGATCGACTACCTGATCGGCCCGGCCACCTGCGTGCCGCTGTACCAGCAGCTGCGCGCGGAGTTCCCGGAGGTGCAGGCGGTGAACGCGATGTACACCCACGGGCTGCTGGCGATCGTGTCCACCAAGAAGCGTTACGGCGGTTTCGCCCGCGCGGTGGGGCTGCGGGCGATGACGACGCCGCACGGCCTCGGCTACACCAAGGTCGTGATCGTCGTCGACGAGGACGTGGACCCGTTCGACCTGCCGCAGGTGATGTGGGCGCTGTCCACGAAGGTCAACCCGGCCGGGGACCTGGTGGTGCTGCCGAACATGTCGGTGGTGGGCCTCGATCCCGGGTCCCAGCCCGCGGGCATCAGCGACAAGCTGGTGATCGACGCGACGACGCCGGTGGCACCGGACGCGCGCGGGCACTACGGCCAGCCGGTGCGGGACCTGCCCGAGACCGGGCGCTGGGTGGAGAAGCTGCGCGCCCTGCTGCGCGAGAACTGAACCGACGACGAGAGGAGAGCGCGATGTGCCCGCGTTGTGCCGCGACCGAGGTGACGGTGCAGGCCGTGTCGCCGGTCGCCGGGGTGTGGGAGGTGCGCCGCTGCGAGTGCTGCCACTACTTCTGGCGCAGCACCGAACCGGAGCGCCGCACCCGCCGCGAGTCCTACCCGGAGGCGTTCCGGATGACCCGCCGGGACGTCGAAGCGGCGACCGAGATGCCCGCCGTTCCGCCGCTGCGGAGTGCGCCGTGAGCGGGCGGGCGCTGATGTGGGAGGTGCGGGCCGCGCCGGGCGTGCAGCCGGAGCTGCTGGCGTGGGTCCGGGAGCACGCGGTGCCCTGCTGCGGTCCGGTCGAGCTGTACCGCTCGGCCGAGGACCGCGTCGTGCTCATCGCGCACCACGACGCGGACCCGCCGCGGCTGCCGACCCCGCCGCCGCACCTGGTCGCGCGACCACCGCACCAGTGGACCTTCGACCGGGTCAGCTGACCTTCCGGCGCCCGCCCGGCCGAGCAGGTCGGGCGGGGCGGGTCAGCGGTGGGCGTCGGTGCAGGTGCACGGGTCCTGGCAGGCCTGCTGCACCCCGGGCAGCGGCATCGGTTCGACCGCGAGGCGGCGGCCGCCGATCGTGCACCAGAACAGCACGCCGCCGAGCGCGCACGCCCCGGCCGAGACCAGCATGGCGAACCCGAACCCGTCGGCGACGGTGTCCCCGGGCCCGGTCATCCCCGCGACCAGCGGCAGCACCGCCACCGCGACCAGCCCGGCGAGGCGGGAGATCGCGTTGTTCACCCCGGAGGCCACCCCGGCACGATCGGCGGTCACCGAGGCGAGCACCGCCGAGGTCAGCGGCGCCACGGTCACCGACAGGCCCAGCCCGAACACGAGCACCCCGGGCAGCACCCCGGTGAGGTAGGTCGAGCCCGGCTGGGCCCAGGTCAGCAGCGCCAGGCCGGCCGCGCACCCGAACGGCCCGATCGTCATCGGCAACCGCGGCCCGGTGCGCTGCGCCAGCGCACCCATCCGCCCGGAGATCAGCAGCATGATCACCGTGATCGGCAGCGTCGCCACCCCGGCGCGAAGCGCCGAGTAGCCGAGGGTCTGCTGCAGCTGCAACGACAGCAGGAACAGCGCGCCGCTGAGCGCCGCGTACACGGTGAACGTGGTGAGGTTCGCCCCGGTGAACTGACGGGAGGCGAACAGGTTCAGCGGCAGGATCGGGTTCCGCCCGCGGTGTTCGAGCAGCGGGAACGCGACCAGCCCGGCGACCCCGACGACCAGCGCGGCGATGGTGACCGGGTTCCAGCCGCGCGCGGGCAGCTCGATCAGCGCGTAGATCGCCCCGGCCAGGCCGAGCGTGATCGTGGCGGCCCCGGCGAGGTCGGGCGAGCCGGGCCGCCCGCTGCGGGTCTCCGGCACGTGCCGGGCGGTGACGTGCAGGGCGAGCGCGGCCAGCGGCACGTTGATGAAGAACACCCAGCGCCAGGACGCCGCGTCCACCAGCCACCCGCCGATGAACGGCCCGAGCGCGGAGGACACCCCGGTCAGGCCGGCCCAGGTGCCCACCGCCCGGCCGCGGTCCTCGGACCGGATGGTGGAGTTGATCAGCGCGAGGCTGCCCGGCACGAGCAGCGCCCCGCCGACGCCCTGCAGCAGCCGTGCCACGATCAGCAGCTCCCCGGTCGGCGCGAGCCCGCAGCCGAGGGAGGCGAGGGTGAACACCACGAGCCCGATCTGGAACACCCGCCGCCGCCCGTAGCGGTCGCCGAGCGCCCCGCCGAGCAGCAGCAACGCGCTCAGCGTGAGCAGGTACGCGTCCAGCACCCACTGCAGCACCGCGAACCCGCCGCCGGTGTCCCGGCCGATGGCGGGCAGCGCCACGTTCACCACCGACCCGTCCAGGAACGCCACGCCCGAGCCGAGGATGGTGCCCGCGATGATCCACCGGCCGGTGCGGCTCGCCAGCGGGATGGTGGCGGTGGGATTGCCGTCGGTGCTGGTCATGCGGTCCTCTCCGCGGCCGTCGTCCGGCCGACGCACCGAGGATAGGCGGCCGCGCCACCTCGGGCAGCCGTCCACTGTGGACTGTTGACGGCCGGTGCCGCGGTGCGTAGAACGAGAGCGGCCTACGACCGCGCTGGAGCAGCCGATGACCGGAATCCGCCCGGAACGCCTCCGCGTCGACGGCCGCACCGGGCCGCTGCTCGGCGTCGACGAGCGGCACCCGGTGCTCAGCTGGGGGTTCGCCGCGGAGGACGCGGAACCCGGCGGCCTGCAGACCGCCTTCCAGGTCGAGGTCACCGATCCGGACGGCCGGACCTGGTGGGACAGCGGCGTGGTCGAGTCCGGGCGCGCGCGGGTGCGCTGCGGCGGTCCGGAACCCGCCGCGCGGCAGCGGTTGCGCTGGCGGGTGCGGGTCCGCGACGAGCACGAGCGCTGGTCCCCGTGGAGCGAGCGCTGCGAGTGGGAGCTCGGGCTGCTCACCCGCCGCGACTGGGGAACGGCGAGCTGGATCGCGCACCCGGACCGCGGGCCCGGCGATCCGCTGCCGATCTTCGCGAAGGCGTTCACCACGTGCGGGCCGATCAGCGCCGCCCGGCTGCACCTGTGCGGGCTGGGCGTGCACGCGGCGACCCTCAACGGGCGGCCGGTGACCGACGAGGTGCTGGCCCCCGGGAACTCGAACTACCAGCGCTCCGCCGAGCACCGGGTGCACGACGTGCGGGAACTCCTGCTGCCAGGGGAGAACGTGCTCGGCGTGGCGCTCGGCCACGGCACCGCGCACGTGCACCGGTACGGCACCCGCGGCGGCGCGCGCGACCCCTACTCGTGGTGGACCAGCACCGAACCGGCGCGCGGCGAGCTGCTGGTTCCCGCGCACCCCGGCGCCGACCGCATCCGCGTCCCGGACCCGGGTGGCCACCCCATCGGCGGGACCGTCACCATCGGCACCCGCGATCGTTGGGAGAGCAGGCAGGTCGTCGCCGCCGACGAGCACGGGCTGATCATCACCCCGCCGCTGGAGCACCGGCACCCCGCGGGCGCACCCGTCGAAGGCTCCGGCGACCCGGTGGCGCAGTGGGAACCGACCGCCGGCGCCGCGGTGTCCCCGCGGCTGATCGCCCGCCTGGAGCTGACCGGGCCCGACGGGCGGCGCGACATCGTCAGCAGACCGGACTGGCGCACCGCGCTGGGGCCCGCGATCACCGACAACTGGTTCTCCGGCACCGACCACGACGCCCGCCGCGCCCAACCCGGCTGGGACGAGCCCGGCGCCGACCACACCGCGGCCGCGACCCGCCGCGACGGCGAGCCGACCGGGTGGGTCGACGCGATCCGCACCACGCCGCCGAACGGCGGCACCGAACTCGTGTGGCGCCGGGCGCAGCCGGTGCGGGTCGTGCGCGAGTGGCGGCCGGTGCGGGTGCGCGAGCTCGAACCGGGACGCCGGGTGTTCGACCTGGGGCAGAACCTCGCGGGCTGGCCGCGGCTGCGGCTGCCCGAAGTCCCGGCGGGCACCGAGGTGACGCTGCGGCCCGGCGAGTCGCTGGTCCCCGACGGTTCCGTCGACCAGACCTCCGTGCGCAACGACCGGCGCGGCACCGACGTGCTGCACACCTACACCGCCGCGGGCCTGCCCGGTGGGGAGACCTGGCAGCCCTCCTTCCAGTACTTCGCGATGCGCTTCGTGGAGGTCACCGCGCCGCCCGAGGTGCGTCCCGAGGTCGTCGGGCTGCAACTGCGGGCCGACGCGCCGCGCGCCGGGTCGGTGCGCACCTCCGACGAGCGGGTGGACCGGTTGCACCGGATGGCGCACTTCTCCGTCGCCTCGAACCTGATGTCGGTGCTCACCGACTGCCCCGGCCGGGAGAAGCTGGCCTACGGCGCCGACTACACGCACCCGATGGGCGTGCTGTCCCGGCACTTCGACCTCGCGGCCTACCTGCCGACGATGCAGCGGCACCTCGCCGAAGGGCAGTCCGGGCGCGGGCCCGACGTGGGCAACGTGGCGCTGAAGGCGCCCGTCTACGACTGGGGCTACCGGGACCGGTTCGGCGACGAGGTCAACTGGGGCAACGCGATCGTGCTGGTGCCGTGGCTGCTGCACCGGCTCTACGCCGACGCCGAGACGATGGCGCGGCACTACCCGGCCATGACGGCCTACCTGGACTACCTGCGGCGCCGCAAGGCGCACCGGCACCTGGTCGTCGGCGAGCTCGGCGACTGGGTGGCGGCGGAGGAGACCGCGGGCGAGCTCACCGGCACCTGGGGCTACCACGCCACCGCCCGCGCCATGGCGGACGTGGCCGCGGCGCTGGGGAACCCCGCGGACGCGCGCGAGTACGGCGCGCTGGCCGAGGACATCGCCCGCGCCTTCCACGAGCGGTTCTACCTGCCCGACCTCGGCTGCTACAGCGGCGACGGGACCGAGCGGGGCGCGACGCAGGCGGCGCAGGCGATGCCGCTGGACGCCGGGATCGTGCCCGTGTCGGAACGCCCGCGGGTGTTGGCCGCGCTGGTCGAACGCGTCCGCGCGTCCGGCGGCCCGCTGCTGCGCGCCGGGCACCTCGGGCTCGGGCCGGTGGTGCGGGTGCTGCGCGACGCCGACCGCGACGAGCTGCTGTGGGAGGCGCTGCACCAGGACGCGGGCTACGGCGAGTTCTTCCGGGACACCCCGGCGAACCCGGGCGGGCTCAGCACGGTTCCGGAGCAGTGGGACCTGCGCAACTCGCTGAACCACATGATCCTGACCCAGCTCGACGAGTGGTTCCACACCGGACTCGCCGGCCTCGACCAGGCGCCGGGCTCCACCGGCTTCCGGCGGCTGCGCATCCGGCCCAAGGTGGTGGGCGACCTGCGCCGGGTCGAGGGCCACCACACGACCCCCGCGGGCCGGGTCGAATCCCGCTGGTACCGCGACGGGCGCGAGTTCACCCTCGCCGTGCGGATCCCGCCGAACACCACCGCCGAGGTGCACGTGCCCGGCCGCACCGCCGGAGCGGACCAGGTCCGCGACGGGCACGGGGTGTTCGAGCTGGGGCCGGGGGAGCGCACGTTCCGCTCGACGCTGCCCCGCGCGGAGTCCTGAACGGGCCGGTGAAGTTCGCGAACAATGCCGGAATCGGCGATCCGTCAAGGCTGGAAATGTGCCGGTGCGGTGGGAAAAATGCGATGTGGCGAGAAGTGGACACCGGGGTTCACCCGTCGATCCCACTTCGGCACGGTATGCATCAAGTCGGCCCCGACCAGCGGACAGAGGTGCGTGTGAGCGCGAGCAGAGCGGAGCCTGAATGTCCCGGCCCTGACGGGACGATCCCGGGCTGGACCCCCGAACCCGCTGAACTGTCCGATGTGGAACTGCTGCTGGACGGTGCCTTCGGGCCGTTGACCGGATTCCTCGGCGCCGCCGACGTCGGCTCGGTGCGCACCCGGCGCCGGTTGCTGGACGGCACCTCGTGGCCCGCGCCGATCGTGCTGCCGGTGCCCGCCGACCTCGCCGACGCGCCCCGGATCGAGCTGCGCGACGCCGAAGGCGCCCCGGTCGCGGTGCTGCGCAACGACGATCCCTGGTCCGACGGCACCACCTGCTTCGCGGCCGGAGAGCTTCGCGCCGCGGCCGACCCCGCCGGAGCGCTGCGCCGGATGCGCCCGCCCGCCGCCGAGGTCCGCGCGGACCTGCCCGCCGGGCCAGTGCTCGGCGTCGTCGCCGACGCCCCGCTGCACCACCGCGAACTCGCGCAGCTGCGCGAACTCGCCGCCGAGTTCGACGGGCACGTGCTGCTGCTGCCCCGGATGACCGGGCCGCGCCCGGAACTGCTGGTGCAGGCCCTGCTCGCCGCCCGCCCGCAGCTGCCCGCGGGCACCGCGGTCGTGCCGGTCCCGCTGGCCCGCCGGCCCGACCCGAAGGCCGACGCGGCGCTGGCCGCGCAGGTCGCCGCCGCCTACGGTGCCACCCACCTGGTCACCGCCGACCCGGTCGAGGACTCGCCGATCACCGTGGTCGCTCCGCCCGAACTGGTCCGCGACTCCGCCGACGCCTGGATCCGCGCCGAGCGGGTCGAACCCGGCTGCGGGCGCGGCGGCCTGGGCGCCGAGGAGCTGCGCGCCCGCCTCGACGAGGGCGCCCCGCTGCCGTCCTGGTTCACCACTCCGGCGATCGCCGAACACCAGCGCAGGCTGCACCCGCCGCTGTCCGAACGCGGCTTCACCGTGCTGTTCACCGGCCTGTCCGGGGCGGGCAAGTCCACCCTGGCCCGCGCGCTGCGCGACGAGCTCAGCCAGCACGACCACCGGGCGGTGACGCTGCTGGACGGGGACGTGGTGCGCCGGACCCTCTGCGAAGGCCTCGGGTTCTCCGCCGCCGACCGCAGCCGCAACGTGCGCCGCATCGGGTTCGTCGCCTCCGAGGTCACCCGGCACGGCGGCGCGGCGATCTGCGCGCCCATCGCGCCCTACGCGGCCGACCGGGACGCGGTGCGCCGCATGGTGTCCGACTGCGGCGGGTTCCTGCTGGTGCACGTCGCCACCCCGCTCGGCGAGTGCGAACGCCGCGACCGCAAGGGCCTGTACCGCAAGGCGCGGGCCGGGGCGCTGCCCGAGTTCACCGGCGTGTCCGCGCCCTACGAGCCGCCCACCGACGCCGACCTGGCGCTGGACACCTCCGGGCTGTCCCAGGACGAAGCCGTCGCCCGGGTCGTGGCGCTGCTGCGGGAACGGGGCTGGGTGCGCTCGTGGACCTCGGAGTGACCCTGACCGGTCTGCTGACCGGATCGCTGGTCGGCCTGACCGGGATGGGCGGCGGTGCCCTCACGATGCCGCTGCTGACCGTCGTGTTCGGCGTGCCGCCGCTGGCCGCGGTGTCCACCGACCTGGTGGCGGGCGCGGTGATGAAACCGGTGGGCGCGGCCGTGCACCTGCGGCGGCGCACCGCTCACCTGCCGACGGTCGGCCTGCTGTGCCTGGGCTCGCTGCCGTGCGCGCTGCTCGGTTCGCTGCTCGCGGGCCGGCTCGGCGCGGGCACCGGCGCGGTGCTCAAGGGGGTGAGCGCGGCCGCGGTGCTGCTCGCCGCGGTGACCCTGGTGGTGCGGATGCGCCTGGACCGCGGACGTCCGGCGTCCGGCGCGGCACCGCGAATCCGGCCGGTCCCCGCCGTGCTGCTGGGCGCGGCCGCCGGGTTCGTCGTCGGCACCACCTCGGTCGGTTCCGGGTCCATCGTCATCGTGTGCCTGCTGCTGCTGGACCGGGCGATGAGCTCGGCGCGGCTGGTCGGCACCGACCTGGTGCAGGCCGTGCCGCTGGTGCTGGTCGCCGCGCTGGGCCACCTGCTGCACGGCCAGGTCGACCTCGGGTTGGTGGGCTCGCTGCTGGCCGGTTCGCTGCCCGGGGTGCTCGCCGGATCACTGCTGTCGGCGCGCATCCCGGACCGGCCCGTCCGGGTGCTGCTGGGCGGCATGCTCGCCGCCAGCGGGGCCATGCTGGCCGGAACGGGGGCGGCGGTGGCGGCGGCGCTCGGCGTGCTGGTCGCGCTCGCCGCCGCGGCGGTGTCGTTCGGATGGTTCTCCCGCGGTCGGGCGCCGGCCCCGGCGGGGGAGCGGATCGATGCCGGCGCCGAAGGAGGAACCGGGTGAAGGCGGACGATCACGAGCTGGCCGCGCGGCTGGCGGACGAGGCCGGGCGGTGCCTGCTGGAGCTGCGCGCGCGCCGCCGGTCCGAAGTGGACGGCAAGGTGCTCGGCGACGAGGGCGACGCCGCCGCGCACGAACTGCTGCTGGCCGCGCTCGCCGAGCAGCGCCCGCAGGACGCGGTGCTCTCCGAGCACGGCACCGCAGGTCCCGAGCGCTCCGGCGGCGGCCGGGTGTGGATCGTGGATCCCCTCGACGGCACCAGGGAGTTCTCCGAACCGGACCGCCCCGACTGGGCCGTGCACGTGGCGCTCGCCGCGGAGCACCAGGTGCGGGCCGCCGCCGTGGCGCTGCCCGCCGCGGGCCTGGTGCTCGGCACCGGCAGCCCGCCGCGGGTCCCGGCCGCGCACGGCGGGCCGCCGCGCATCGCGGTGAGCCGCAGCCGCCCGCCGGAGTTCGTCGCCGCCGTCGCCACCGCGCTCGGTGCCGAGACCGTCCCGATGGGCTCGGCAGGCGCCAAGATCAGCGCGGTGGTCCGCGGCGAGGTCGACGCCTACCTGCACGCGGGCGGCCAGTACGAGTGGGACAGTGCCGCCCCGATCGGCGTGGCCCGGGCCGCCGGGCTGCACACCAGCCGCCTCGACGGCTCGCCGCTCGTCTACGACCGACCCGACCCGTGGCTGCCGGACCTGCTGGTCTGCCGCCCCGAACTGGCCGAACCGCTGCTGGCGGCGGTGGCCGCCGCACCTGGAACACCTCCCGAGGGGAGCAGTTGATGCCCGCCCGACGCGCCCTGTCCCGCCTGGACGTCCTCGAATCCGAGGCGCTGCACCTGATCCGCGAGGTCGCCGCCGAGTTCGACCGGCCCGCGCTGCTGTTCTCCGGCGGCAAGGACTCCGCGGTGCTGCTGCGGCTGGCCGAGAAGGCGTTCTGGCCCGCCCCGATCCCGTTCCCGGTGCTGCACGTGGACACCGGCCACAACTTCGAGGAGGTGCTGGAGTTCCGGGACCGCCGCGCCGCCGAGCTCGGCGTGCGGCTGGTGGTCGCGTCCGTGCAGGACTCCATCGACGCGGGCCGCGTCGTCGAGCAGGAGGGCCGCGGCGCCAGCCGCAACCGGGCGCAGACGGTGACGCTGCTCGACGCCATCGCCGAGCACCGGTTCGACTCGCTGTTCGGCGGCGCCCGCCGCGACGAGGAGCGGGCCCGCGCGAAGGAGCGGATGCTGTCCTTCCGCGACGCCTTCGGCCAGTGGGATCCGCGCAACCAGCGCCCTGAGCTGTGGAACCTCTACAACGGGCTGATCGGCCCGGGGGAGAACGTGCGCGCGTTCCCGCTGTCGAACTGGACCGAGCGCGACATCTGGACCTACGTCGACCAGGACGGCGTGGAGCTTCCCGCGCTGTACTTCGCGCACCGGCGGAAGGTCTTCGAACGCGACGGCATGTACCTCGCCGACAACCCGTTCGTGCACCGCGATCCGGACGAGGTGCTCACCGAGAAGTCCGTGCGGTTCCGCACCATCGGCGACATGACCTGCACCGGGGCGGTGCCGTCCACCGCGTCCACGGTCGCCGAGGTGATCGCCGAGATCGCCGCCACGAAGGTCACCGAACGCGGCCAGACCCGTGCCGACGACCGCGCGAGCGCGGCGTCCATGGAGGACCGCAAGCGAGAGGGGTACTTCTGATGAGCCTGCCCACCGATGCGGAGGAACGGAGCTTCGCCCCCGCCGACAGCCTGCTGCGGTTCGCCACCGCCGGGGCCGTCGACGACGGCAAGAGCACGTTGATCGGCAGGCTGCTGCACGACTCCCGCTCGCTGCTGGCCGACCAGCTGGAGATGCTGGAGCTGGTCGGCCGCGAGCGCGGCGACGACGGGCTGGACCTGGCGATGGTCACCGACGGCCTGCGCGCGGAGCGCGAGCAGGGCATCACGATCGACGTGGCGCACCGGTACTTCGAGACCGCGCACCGCGCGTTCATCATCGCCGACACGCCCGGGCACGCCCAGTACACCCGGAACATGGTCACCGGGGCTTCCACCGCGGACCTGGCGATCGTGCTGGTCGACGCCCGCAACGGGCTCACCGAGCAGAGCCGCAGGCACGCGGTGCTGGCCGGGCTGCTGCGGGTGCCGCGGCTGGTGCTGGCGGTGAACAAGATGGACCTCGTCGACCACGACCACGAGGTGTTCGCGGCGATCACCGCGGAGTTCGCCCGGTTCACCGCGGAGCTGGAGCTGCCCGAGGTCACCGCGATCCCGATCTCGGCGCTGCGCGGCGACAACGTGGTGCACCGCTCGGACCGGATGCCGTGGTACGAGGGCCCGTCGCTGCTGGAGCACCTGGAGCGGGTGCACATCGAGGACGACCGCGCGGCCGGGGACTTCCGGCTGCCGGTGCAGTACGTGATCCGCGCGCCCGAGCGGGACTACCGGGGCTACGCGGGCCAGATCAGCGGCGGTTCGGTGCACGAGGACGCCGAGGTGCTGCACCTGCCCTCGGGCTTGCGCACTCGGGTGACCGCGGTGGACACCGCGGACGGGGCGCTCGCCGAGGCCAGGGCGCCGCAGTCGGTGTCGGTGCGGCTGGCCGACGAGATCGACGTGGGGCGCGGCGACCTGCTGTGCGCCCCGGACGCCCCGCCGGCGGCGGCGACCGAGCTGACCGCCCGGGTGTGCTGGATGGCGGCGAACCCGGTGCTGCGGCCCGGAACGCGGCTGCTGCTCAAGCACACCACGCGCACGGTCAAAGCCCTGGTCACCGCGGTGCACCACCGGGTGGACGTGACGACGCTGCACCGCGAACCGGCCGCGGAGCTGGGCCTCAACGACATCGGCGAGGTCGGCCTGCAGCTGGCGCAGCCGGTGTTCTGCGATCCCTACGAGCGCAACCGGCTCACCGGCGGCGGCCTGCTGGTCGACGAGGCCACGCACGCCACCGTCGGCGCCGTGATGATCACCGAGGCGCGGTGAGACCCGGCGCCGGGAGGCGCCATCGGAAAGAAGCGAGCACGACTAGGAGCAGCACCATGGTGAAGATCATCGGAGCCGGTTTCGGCCGCACCGGGACCGCGTCGATGAAGGCGGCGCTGGAGCACCTCGGCTTCGGGCCGTGCTACCACATGTTCGAGGTCATCGCGGAGCCCGAGCGGATGCGGGACTGGGCCCGCGCGCTGGACGGGCCGGTGGACTGGAACCAGGTCCTCGGCGGCTATCGGTCCACTGTGGACTGGCCGGGCTGCACGTTCTGGCGCGAGCTGATGGAGGCCTACCCGGACGCGAAGGTCCTGCTCACCACCCGCGACCCGCAGCGCTGGTACGACAGCACCTTCGACACCATCTACCAGTTCGTGCAGGACCCGCCGGGCGACTCGGACGACACGTTCACCACGAAGCTGCGCCCCACCATCGAGCGGATGATCTGGAACGGCACCTTCGACGGCCGCTTCGAGGACCGCGCGCACGCCATCGAGGTGTTCGAGCGGCACAACGCCGAAGTCCGCGCCACCGTCCCCGCCGACCGGCTGCTGGAGTACCAGCCCGGCCAGGGCTGGGAGCCGCTGTGCGAGTTCCTCGACGTGCCGGTCCCGGCCGAGGACTTCCCGCACGTCAACGACAGCGCCTCCATCCGCGACCTCGCCGAGCAGGTCCGGAGCGAAGGGAAGTTCCCCTCCCCGTTCAGCAACGCCTGACCCGGCCCGCGGTGCCGCGGCACCGCGCCCGCGTCCCCCGAATCACTCCGAGGAGCCGACCGATGACGACCCACCCGCGCGAGTTAGGCCGCCGCAGCGTGCTGCGGATGCTCGCCGCCGCCTCCGCCGTCCCCGCCCTGGTGAGCACCGGCACCGCCGCGACCGCCGCCGCAGCGGCCGCACCCGCGCCCCGCGCCGGGACGCGCGCCGGCCACACCTTCGTGAGCCGCCCCGACCTGAACCCGCCGCAGGTCGCCATCAGCACCCCCGCCGCCGGCGTCCGGCCCGGCCACGTGCTGCTCACCCCGGCCGGGGCGAACAAGCTCGACCCCGCGGCCGCCGCCCGGCGCGCCGACTTCCAGCCCGGCGCGCTGATCATGGACGACCTGGGGCAACCGGTGTGGTTCTCGCACCCCGCCGAGGGCGTCATCGCCGACATGCAGGTGCAGCAGTACCAGGAGAAACCGGTGCTGACCTTCTGGGAAGGCGCCATCCACGTCCCGCCGGGCTTCGGCACCGGGCAGTTCGCGATCCTCGACGAGAGCTACCAGCGCATCGCGACCGTGCGGCCCGCCAACGGCCTCGAAGGCGACATGCACGAGTTCGTGATCACCCCGCGCGGCACCGCGCTGATCATCGTCTACACCGAGGTCCGCGCCGACACCACGCCCGTCGGCGGCGCGGCGAACGCGAAGGTGCTCGAAGGCGTCGTGCAGGAGATCGACATCGCCGGCGGCGAGCTGCTGTTCGAGTGGCGCAGCCTGGAGCACGTCGCCATCGAGGAATCCTTCTACCCGGTACCCGCGGACCCGGAGGAGTGGTTCGACTACATCCACCTCAACGCGGTCTGCGAGGACGGCGACGCGCTGCTCGTCTCCGCCCGCTGCACGCACGCCGTCTACCGCATCGACCGCGGCACCGGCGAGGTCACCTGGCGGCTCAACGGCAAGAAGAGCGACTTCGAGATGGGGCCGGACGCCGCGTTCGCCTGGCAGCACGACTGCAGGCGCCGCGAGGACGGCACGATCAGCCTGTTCGACAACGCCGCCGCCGCACCCGGTCGCGGGCGCTCGCGGGCGCTCGTGCTCGACGTCGACGAGCAGGCGCGCACCGCGACCGTGCGGCGCAGCCACGAGAGCCCGGAGGGACTGCTCGCGCCGAACCAGGGCAACACCCAGCTGCTCGACGAGGGCCACCTGTTCGTCGGCTGGGGCGGGGAGCCGTACTTCACCGAGTTCGACGCGGACGGCGAGGTGCTGTTCCACGGCAACTTCGTCGACTCCATCACCTCGTACCGCGCGTTCCGGTCCTCGTGGGTCGGCAGGCCGCTGGACCGGCCCGCCGTGGCCGGGCAGGCCGGGGACGGCGTCACCAGCGTGTACGCCAGCTGGAACGGGGCCACCGAGGTCGCCGCGTGGCGGGTGCTGACCGGGCCGGACGAGGCGAACCTCGCGCCCGTGCAGGACGTGCCGCGCACCGGTTTCGAGACCCGGGTGGACGTGCCCGGCGACGCCGCCTTCGTCGGCGTGCAGGCGCTCGACGCCCGGGGCGAGGTCCTCGGCGACTCCCCGGCGGCCGAAGTCGCCTGATCGTGCCGGCGGAACGGCCCGGTCGGCCGCTCGACCGGGCCGTCCGGGACCGGTCCGCGCGGCGAACCGGGGAAGCTAGGGTGCGCGGTGGTCCTCCGTCCGGTTCGCACGATCGTGAGCACGCCCATGCCGCACGCCCCGCAGGTGACCACGAACGAACGCCTCGTCGCGCTCGACTGCCTCGGCTGCGGGCGCTCGCACCCCGTCGGCGACCTGACCGCCGGCTGCCCGGACTGCCTGGAGCGCGGCACCCCGGCGAATCTGCGCTGCCGCTACGACGGGGACCCGTTCGGGCAGCTGCCGCTGCGCGGCGCCCGCACCCTCGGCGAAGGCGGCACCCCGCTGTTCCCGCTGCCCGCCGAGCTCGCCCCGGACGGCGTCGAGGTGTGGGTGAAGAACGAGGCCGCGAACCCGACCGGTTCGCACAAGGACCGGTTCAGCTGGGGCGCGGTCGGCCGGGCCGCCGCGGCGGGCTGCGCGGGGGTCGTGGCCGCGTCCTCCGGCAACGCCGCGGTGTCGCTGGCCGCCTACGCCGCGCTCTACGGGCTGGAGTGCGACCTCGCCGTCACCACCGCCGTGCCCGCCCCGATCGTCGACGCGGTGCGCGCCGCCGGCGCGCGGCTGCACGTGTTCGAGGACGCCGAGCAGCGCTGGGACTTCGTCCGCGACCGCGCCGCCGATCCGGGTCGGCTCGCGGTGACGAACTACGTGCGGCCCGCCGTGGGCAGCAGCCCGTTCGGCGTGGACGCGATGCGACCGCTCGGCTGGGAGGTGGTGGACGGCCTCGGCCGCGTCCCGGAGCACGTGCTGCTGCCGACCGCGCGCGGCGACCTCGCCTTCGGCGCGCACCTCGGGTTGCAGGAGGCGGCGCGGCGGCACGACCGGCCGGGCCCCCGGGTGCACCTGGTCGAACCGTTCCCGCGGCTGAGCGCGGTCCGCGCGGGCGCGAGCGTGCACGACTCCTTCCCGGGGACGGCCACCGGCGCCCCGTCGATCGGCGGCGGCTCCACCACGGTGCAAGCGCTGCGGGTGCTGGCGGAATCCGGGGGAGATCCGGTCGTCGCCGACGGGGCCGCAGCGGCCGCGGAACGGCTGGCGCGGCACGGGATCCTGCTCGAAGGGGCCAGCGCCCTGGTGCTCCCCGCGCTGCACCGGCTGCAGGGATCCGGCCGCATCGCGCCGGGCGAGACCGCCGTCCTCGTCGCCACCGCCCACCCCTTCAAGGGTCTCTGACCGCCGGGGAACCGCGCCCCGTCAGGACCGGGTGTAGACCCCGTGCGGGTACGGGTGGTAGCCCTTCGCGCCGACCGCCCTGGTCAGCGGGCTGCGGACGTCCTCGTCCGCGCGCAGCAGGTCCAGCACGTGCCGGAAGTCCCACCGCGGCGTCCAGCCGAGGTCCGCACGGGCCCGGTCGTTGGCGTACACCCGGTCCAGCGAGGGGAACATCCGCCAGCCGCGCCGCGCGTACTCCGCCTCCTGGTCGGGGAACAGCCGCCGCACCACCTCGGGGGCGTCGGTCCGCAGCAGCGCCGCGTCCTGCGGGGAGAACGGGGGAGTGGCGCTGATGATGTAGCGGCCGAACCCGAGCTGCGGGGCCCGCGCCAGCGCCAGCCGGTGCGCGTCCACCGCGTCCTGCAGCTCCACCCGCCGGTACAGGTGCTCGTTGACCTTCGCGTTGAGCCCGTCGTAGGCGGTGCGGACGTCCTCGCGGTCGTCGTCCTCCGGGAAGAAGCGGGAGGTGCGCAGCACCACCACCGGCAGCCCGTGGTCGCGGTGCACCAGTTCGCAGACCTGCTCGGCGGCGATCTTGGTGACACCGTAGACGTTGCGCGGCACCGGCACCACGTCCTCGGTGATCCACGCCGCGGGCTCGCCCGGTGCCGGGGTCAGCGCGCGGCCGAACGCGCTGGTGCTGCTCGTGAACACGAAGCTCCGCGCCCCCGCGGCCACGGATTCCTCCAGCAGCGCGAGCGTCCCGCTGACGTTGGTGTCCACGAACGCCTGCCGGTCGTGCGAGCCGACGTGCGGCTTGTGCAGCGTCGCCGCGTGCAGCACGCCGGTGACTCCGTCCAGGCAGCGGCGCAGCAGCTCCCGATCGGTGATCGAGCCGGTGGCCGTGGTGAACCGGGACGGCAGCAGGTCCAGCCCCACCACGTCGCGG
The DNA here is from genome assembly GCF_020177435.1 of Saccharopolyspora sp. 7B. Taxonomy (NCBI): domain Bacteria; kingdom Bacillati; phylum Actinomycetota; class Actinomycetes; order Pseudonocardiales; family Pseudonocardiaceae; genus Saccharopolyspora; species Saccharopolyspora sp. 7B. The sequence continues at coordinate 23,575 of NZ_JAIUKC010000135.1, forward strand.
CCTTCGGCGCGCAGGCCGCGCACCAGCGCCTCCCCGAGGTGGCCTGCACTGCCGGTGACCAGGATCTTCTCGTCGTTCACGCGGGCCGACGCTACGGGTCTGCGTCGCGCGGGGAAAGCGGTTTTCGCGGCGCGGGCCGGAGCCCTCATTCGCGGACGATGACCACCGGGCACTTCGCGTGCACCGCGCAGCGCTGGCTCACCGAGCCCAGCAGGGTGCGGTAGAAGCCGCCGTGGCCGCGGCTGCCGACCACCAGCAGCTCCGCGCCGTCGGCGGCCTCCAGCAGCGCCTGCGCGGAGTGCCCGTGCACCACCACGCGCTCCACCGCGCTGCCCGGCCCGGTCACCGCGTCCACCGCGTCGTGCATGTTCCGCTCGGCGGCCTGCTGGAAGTCGTCCGGCGGCATCGGCCCGCCCTCCCAGCTGTAGAACGCCGGGTATTCCCAGGCGACCACGGCGCGCACCGCGGCGCCGGTGTGCTCGGCCTGCCGCATCGCCCAGCGCAGGGCCGCGCGGGACGGCTCGGACCCGTCGACACCCACGATGATCACGTTCTCGGTCGTGCTGTCCATGCGCCACCTCGTTGGTGTGGTCCGCCGCCCCGGCGGCGGAGGGACTCGCGCTCCGCGGCCCCCAGTGTGCGACGAACGGGCGGGCCGCCGGAACCCCGGCGCCACCGGTCGAGCGGAACTCCTCCGGTTCGGAACGGAACTCTCCGTGTCGTGCTCGCCGATCAGGGGTCACCCGGCACGGTGGGTGAGGGTGAATTTCCCGCTGTGCAAGGGAAAAACGGGGGATCATCCGCACACGACCGGCGTCTTGCCGGGACGGGTGGGACGGGAGTTACCTCAAGGGGCACGTTTCACCGAGAGCAAGGGGGCGATCATGACCGCAGCCGAGAGTGGAACCACCGGCCGCTACCTGGTCCTGCTGGAGGACGACGCGACGGTGCTCGGTGCCCGGGAACTCAACCGGCTCGCCGGTATCCGCACCGCCAGCACCGCCGTCGCCGCGGGCGCCGCGCCCGGAGCGCTGTTCAGCGGCGCAGGCGGCGTCGTGCTGCACGAACTCGGCGTCGCGCTCGTCGACGCCGACCCGGAGCAGTTCACCGCGCTGCAGAACTCGGTGCGCGAACGCGGCACCCCGCTGGCGGCGATCGAAGCAGAGCGCCGGGTCTTCGCCATCGGATCCCCGCAACCCGCCGCCGACGCCGAAGTCACCTGGGGCCTGCGCGCCGTCCGGGCCGACCAGAGCACGCCCACCGGCAAGGGCATTCGGGTCGCCGTGCTCGACACCGGCTTCGACGAGCAGCACCCCGACTTCGCCGGCCGGGACGTCGTCACCGGGTCCTTCGTGGAGGGGCAGGACGCCCACGACGGGCACGGCCACGGCACGCACTGCATCGGCACCGCCTGCGGACCGCGCAGCACCCAGTCCGGCCCGGGCTACGGCATCGCGTCCGAGGCGTCGATCTACGCGGGCAAGGTACTCAGCGACGAGGGATCCGGCGGGGACAGCGGGATCCTGTCCGGCATCCAGTGGGCGATCTCCAACGGCTGCTCGGTGGTGTCGATGTCGCTGGGCGCGCCGACCGAACCGGGGCAGCCGTTCTCCGAGGCGTTCGAACGCGTGGCGCGGCGCGCCATCGAGCGCGGCACGCTCATCGTGGCCGCCGCGGGCAACGAGAGCCAGCGGTCGGCGGGAGCGATCGCGCCGGTCGGGCACCCGGCGAACTGCCCGTCGATCCTCGCCGTCGGCGCGGTGGACGAGCAGGGCGCGGTCGCCGACTTCTCCTCCGGCACGGTGGATCAGATCGGCCAGGTCGACGTGGTCGGGCCGGGGGTGGACGTGTACTCCAGCTGGCCGGGCCAGGAGCGCTACCGGAAGCTCAGCGGCACCAGCATGGCCACCCCGCACGTCGCGGGCGTCGCCGCGCTGCTCGCCCAGCAGTACCCGGAACGGGCGTGGGGCCTCTGGGCTCGCCTCGCGCAGAACGCCAAGCGCCTGCCGCTGCCATCCACCGACATCGGCGCGGGCATCGTCCAGGCACCCTGAGCCCGGTTCCGCGGGTGGCGGGTGCGCTTCGCGCGCCCGCCACCCGCGCTGCCAGGTGTGCCCGTCCCCCGTTCCGGGTAGTCCGCGCGCAGCCGGTCAGGTCCGCTGCCCCCGCTGTCCCGCGGGGCGCCGGCGGCGGATCTTCCGGCAGGCGATCGGCCGGGGGGACGGAGATGAGCACAGGCGACGCAACCGGCGGTGGCCGGACCGGTCGAGAACCGGGCCGGGCGGCGGCGGTCGACGAAGCGGTCCGCGCGCGCGAGGAGATGGGGGCGGCGCTGGACGGCGCCGACCGCGCGGTGGAACCCGCGTCGATCCCCGACGCCCGCACCGAACCCGGCGGCGAGCCGGGCGCGCTGTCCGCGCGGGACGCGCTGCTCGACGTGGCCGTCCGCGGGCACCGGCTGGCGCTGCTGCTGGACGGTCTCGCCCGTCGTTACGCCACGCCGGGAACCGCGCGGCCCACCGACGCGCACGTGGCCCTCGACCAGGCCGCGGGGGGGGCGGAGGACCTCGGCAACTGCGTCCAGGCCGCGGCCGCCGCCATAGCCGAGCAGCACGACGCGGAGCGGTGAACGCCCCGCCGCCGTGCGCCGCCGGAGTCAGCTGCGGGACAACGCCTTCTCCAACTCGGCCTTGCTCATCTTCGAACGGCCGCCGATCCCGGCCCGGCGCGCGTCCTGGTAGAGCTGCGCCTTGGTGCGGCCGAGCGGCCCGGTGCGGTTCCCGGAGCGCAGTCCGCCGCGGCGCTCCGGTGAGATGTCCTGCACCGAGGTCTTGCTGCGCCGCTTGGCCTGGCCCTGCTGCGCGCGTTCCTTGTTCACGGTGCGGGCGGCGATCTCCTCGGCCCGGCCTTCGCTGCTGCCGCGCCGTTCGGCGCCGTGCTTGATGTGCTCGTACTGCCGTTCCTGCTTGCGGTTCGCTCCGGCGGGCATGGTGCTCCTCCTCCGACGAGGCGGTGTTCCGGTTCCGCTCTACCCGCGGATCGACGGCGGTACACCTCCGGATGGGGACGGAATCCCCTTGCGCGTTCGGCGGAATCCGTTCCGCGGCCGCGCGGGGAGCGGGCCGGCCGCGCCGCTCGGGACTACGCTGCACCGCTGACGAACGGGAGTGCGCATGGGTGAGCAGGGAGTGCGGTTTCCGCTCCGGCGGATCCGCTCGCCGCGCTGGGCGGAGCAGCCGGGCACCTGGCGGCAGGCGCGGCCGGAGCTGATCGCGGCCGCGCTGCGGCGCGCGCAGGCCCGGCCGTCGGGGAACTGGTTCGTGCTGGCCGGGAGCCGGGAGATCTCCGCGTCGCGGCCGTTCGGGCGCACGGTGGCCGGTGTGGAGCTGGTGGCGTGGCGCGACGGATCAGGGGAGTTGCACGTCGGCCCCGGTGCCTGCCCGCACCTGGGCGCCCCGCTGCGGGAGGCGCGGCTGCACGAGGGACGGCTGGTGTGCCGCTGGCACGGGATGTGCCTGGGGGAGGGGACCGCGGGCTGGCGCACCTTCCCCGCGCACGACGACGGGGTGCTCGCCTGGGTCCGCTTGGACGCGGCCGGCGGGGAGGCGCCGCTGCCCGCGCCCGTGCTGCCGACCCGGCCGCCGGCGGCGGGCAGCGT
>NZ_JAIUKC010000136.1:0-4249 GCF_020177435.1 Saccharopolyspora sp. 7B
ACATCCACCTGGTGCTCGCCACCCGCGAGGCCCGGGAGGGGCACCCGGCGCCCGGGAAGGCGGCCCGGGGGCGCCCCCGCCCGGGGGGGGGGGCGCGGGGGCGGGGGGGCCCCCGCGGTGGGGGTGTGCGAGCCGCGGGACGTGGTGGCGAACCGGTTGGACCCGTGGCACGGCTCGTGGTTCCACCCGTACTCGTTCGCGAACCTGGAGGTGCTGCGCGAGCCGGACGCGGAGCGGGACGAGTTCGAGGTCGCGGTGTCGTTCCGGCTGACCGGGGGAGTGGGGGTGCCGGTGCGCGCGACGTTCACCGCCCCGGAGCCGCGCACCGTGGTGATGCACATCGTGGCGGGGGAGGGCCTGGGCAGCGTCGTCGAGACGCACGCGACGCCGCTGGGCCGGAACTCGGCCGGGCGCCCGACGACGGCGGTGGTCGAAGCGGTGGTGGCGCATTCGACGCGGCCGGGCTTCCGGCTGGCCCGCGCGGCGGCGGGCGGGTTGCGGCCGGTGATGCGGTGGGCGGCGTTGCGGTTGTGGCGCGACGACCTGGCCTACGCGGAGCGCCGCTGCGAGCTGCGCGGCCGGTCCGGGGGCTGAAGGTCATCCGGTCGCGGGGCTTCGCCCGCGTCGAACCGCTCGGCGCCCAGCACGTCCAGCAGCGCCGGCGCTTCGGCGTCGCGGGAGCCGGGCTGCGCGGTGTAGAGCACGAGGTGCTGGTCCCGATCGGTGAGCGCGAGCGAGTCGCAGTCGACGGTGACCTCCCCGACGACGGGATGCCACGCGAGCACGTCGAACCTGGCGGACACCACGATGCCCGCCGTCAGCGGTAGTCGTTCGAGCAGCGCGCGGATGCCGGGCCGGACGTCGCGCCGGTGCCGCCGGGTCCGGTTGGGCGCGGGACCGGCAGGACGTGCAGGTGGTCGGATTCGGCGTCGGTGAGCGGCAGCGCGGCGGAGATCCCGGCGAGGACTTCGCCCGACGGGCGCGGTGCCCTGCCTTGTTCGAGCCGGACGTAGTACTCGGGTGGAGAGGTGCGCGAGGACCGCGGCCTCTTCGCGGCGGAGTCCCGGTGTCCGGCGCCGCGGTCCGGATCCGCACGCCGGGCGGTACGGCCACGGAGATGATCGATGCCTGGGAGGCGGCGACGCCCGGGGTGGTGGAACGGGTGACGACGACGAGCCGGCTGGGGCGGATGGCGCAGCCGCGGGAGAGCGCGGAGGCGGCCGCGTGGCTGCTCAGCGATCGGGCCTCGAGTGACCGGCGCGAGCGTCCCGGTCGACGGCGGCAGCGGCGCCTGAGCCCTGGATCGTCGGCGGGGCGGCGGCCCGCCCGGCCGACGCATCTTTTTAAGCACGATGGTTTCAGTGTCGACCGAAATCAGTACTCCAAGAAGACGAAAACACAAGCCCCGCAAGGAGGACCTCAGGCGAACCGCGCGGCCAGCCGCAGCAGCGGTGAGCGCCCTGCGACCGGCACGCTCCACACGTCGTGCCCGCGCAGCCCCCACAGTCGCAGCAACCGGTTCGCCGCGAGCATCCCGCTGGTGGCGGCCCGTTCCATCAGCGCCACCGGCAGGTCGACCCGCACGTGGTCCCCGGCCAGCACCAGTCCCGGTTCGGGGGTGGTGATCGTCGGCCGCGCGGCGAACCCGCCGGGCGGGAACAGCGGGCAGTCCGCGCGCAGCTCGTGGCGTTCGTCGACGATCCCGGCCGTGGTGGTCTCCGGGTAGACCCGGTGCAGCTCGTCGAGCACCCGGGACCGCATTCCCGGGACGGTCGCGTCGGACGTCAGGGCGTAGCAGTGCACCTCGACGACGGATCCGCCGTGCGCGCGGGTCCACTCGGCGGCGTCGTGCTCGTAGCGCTCCAGCACGCTGATGTTGTCCACCGGGCCGAACCCGCTGGTGCCGAGGAACGCGTGCCGGTCGGCGCGCACCGGCCGGTCCAGCCAGAACCGGGACACCAGGAACGGTGGTGGGGGGCGCAGCGCACCGATCCGCTCCCGCCACGCGCGGTGCGCCAGTTCGGGGGAGCCGGCGAGAACGCGCTGCGCTCCGCCGAGTTCGGTGGCCAGCACCACGGCGTCGGCCGCCACCGGCTCGCCGTCCGCCGGGTGCACGGCGAACTCGCGCGGGCCGCGGTGCGAGATCTCGGCGACCTCGGTGCCGAGCCGGAACCGCACGCCCCGGGCTGCGAGGTGCGTCCGCAGCGGTTCCCACAGCGCGGTGGGGAACGAGTCGGCGGCGACGTCGAACAGCAGTCCTTCGCTGGAGCCGAGGAAGTACAGGTGGAACATCAGCGCCAGCTCGGCGGCGGACAGGTCGGTGGGCGGGGCGAAGAAGCTGCGGGAGAACACCTCGAACGCCAGGTGCCGCGCGGCGGGCGGGAACCCGATGTCGCGCAGGTAGTCGGCGGCGTTGGTCCCGTCCAGCCGGGCGTAGACGCCGGGCACCCGCACGTCGGCGAGGGTGGCGGCGGCGCGCAGGTCCATGCCGGGCACGTCGCGCCAGCGGAAGGTGGGGCTGCGGGAGACGAAGCCGAGCGCGTTCCACGGCGGTGACTGGGGGAGCCCGGCGAAGGTGTCGGTGCTGCCGCCCGCGCTCAGCAGCGGGTACTCGGGGAGGGCGACGAGCCCGGCGAGGTCGGGGTCGGCGCGGCGCAGCAGGCGGCGCAGGTTGTAGTACTGCCGGAAGAACGCGTGGAAGCCGCGGTTCATCGCGACCTCGGAGCCGTCGGCGAGGGTGGTGCTCCAGCCGCCGACGCGTCCGCCGAGGTGCGGTTCGCGTTCCAGCAGCAGCACGTCGGCGCCGCGGTCGCTCAGGCAGGCGGCGGCGGTGAGCCCGGCGAGGCCGCCGCCGACGACGGCGACGCGGGGACCGCCGGTGCCTGCTCGGTCGGCGCCGGGGTGCGCGGGGTGGCGGACGGCGCGCGGGTCACGCAACGGGTCTCCTCCCGAGGAAGGTGTGGGTGAGGGTGCGCTGCCAGCCGGACATGGGTTCGACGCGCACGCCGGTGAACCCGGTGCGGCGCATCCGCGCGGTGAGTTCCGGTGGGGAGTCGAAGTCGAGGGCGCTGCGCCACAGGTAGCGGTAGAGCGCGGTGTCGCCGGTGACCCACCGCCCGGCGGGGATGATCACGCTCCAGCACACGGCGTGCCACAGCAGCCGGTCGGCGCGGCGCCGGGGCAGCGAGTAGTCGTGCACGGCCAGCGGTGCTCCGGGCCGGAGCAGGTCGTGCAGCAGGCGGAGTCCGGCGTCCGGGTCGGGGAGGTTGCGCAGCAGGTAGGCGGCGAGGATGCCGTCGAACGGGCCGTGCACGCCGGCGTCGGGGAGGCCGTGGGCGTCGGCGTGGACGAAGCGGACGGTGGGGGGCCAGGGCTTCTCGCGGGCGCGGGCGAGCATGCGGGCGGATCCGTCGACGGCGGTGATGGTGGCGGCGGGCAGCGCTCGGTGCAGGGCGCGGGTGGAGGCGCCGGTGCCGCAGCCGAGGTCGAGCAGGTGGAGGCCGTGGCCGTCGCCGGGGATGCGGAGGCGCCGGGCGGAGCGGTGCAGGTCGCGGTGGTAGCCGGGGTTGGCGGCCACGAGGGCGTCGTAGTCGCGGCCGCCGCGGTCGAAGAGGGTGGTGACCCGGGGGTTCATCGGCGGCTCCGCAGGGCGCGGGCGGTGAGTGCGGTGAGCATGCGGGGTGCGGCGACGCCGAGGCGTCGGCTGGTGGGTACGGCGAGGCGGTGGCCGAAGACCTGGTAGCCGGATTCGACGATGAGGTCGAGGATTTCGCCGTAGAGCAGGTGTGCGGTGCGCACGCAGGGGCGGGCTGCGGGGTGCAGGAGGGCGATGCCGGGTTCGGCGCTGCGGTAGAGGGCGCGGGTGCGGGCGACCTGGTCGCTGAGGGCGCGGCGGACGGGTGCGTCGGGGCGTCCGGTGCGGCGGCACCAGTGCAGCCGGTCGGTGTCGACGCCGAAGGCGGCGAGTTCGTCGGCGGGGAGGTAGACGCGGCCGCGGTCGAGGTCTTCGCCGACGTCGCGGAGGAAGTTGGTGAGCTGGAAGGCGAATCCGAGTGCGGCGGCGTGGGGTGCGGCGTGTTCGCGGGGGCCGGTGGTGCCGAGGACGGGGAGGACTTGCAGGCCGATGACTCCGGCGGAGCCGTGGACGTAGTCGTCGAGTGCGGCTCGGGTGGGGTATTCGGTGATGCGCAGGTCCATTCGCATGGAGCGCATGAAGTCGGTGAACAGGGTGGTGGGGAGCCGGTAGCGG
>NZ_JAIUKC010000137.1:0-30777 GCF_020177435.1 Saccharopolyspora sp. 7B
GGCCTGGAGGCCGTCGAGGCGCAGGGGTGCGGGTGGGGCGAACTCCTCGGCGGCGTCGTCGAAGTCCTCGCCGAGGACCACGCGCACCTCGCCAGCAGGTTGCGACGGGTCCGCGGTGGTGGAGATGCCGCCGAGGTGCTCGGCGATGAAGCGGGCGACCTCGGCGTCGTCCGGGTGGTGCAGCACGCGGGAGCGGCCGGTCTCCGGTCCGTTGCCGACCTCGCCGACGGGGACGTCCGCGGCGAGCAGCGCGTCGCGGGTCCGGGCGGCCAGGCCGCCGACGTCCGTGCCGTTGAGCACGTCGACGGTGGTCGCGGCGAGCGCGGCCGGGACCGGCGGGGTGGGAGGCAGTCCGTCGTTGACCCGGGCGATGGTCATCCGGACCTGGTGCGGGTCGACCTGCACGGCCTGCCCGTCGGGAGTGTCGTACTCGGGGTCGACGATCGGGATGGTGCCGAACTCGATGTCGCCGCCGGCGAGGCCGCTCATCTCGGCGGCGAAGGCCAGCAGGTTCCAGTCCTCGTCGAGCACCACCGACCGTTCGACGGCGTCGAGCAGCCGCTGCAGCTTCACCGGGTTCGCCATGGTCCCGGCGGAGAGCACGCGCCGGGCGAACCCGGCGAGGAACGCCTGCTGCCGTTGCACCCGGTCGAGGTCGCCGCGCAGCAGGCCGTGGCGCTGCCGCACGAACGCCAGCGCATCGCCGCCTTCGACCTCCTGGCGCCCGGCCGCGAAGACGGCACCGGAGTACGGGTCGTCCACGGCCTCGTTCAGGCACACCTCGACGCCGCCGATCGCGCTGGTGAGCTCGTAGAAGCCCAGCAGGTTCACCTCGGCGACGTGGTCCACGTCGACACCGGTCAGCTGCTGCACGGTCCGCACGAGCAGATCGCGCCCGGCGGCCGAGGAGCGGCGCTCCAGCTCCGCCTGATCGGCCACGCCGTCCGCCACCAGCCGCCGCCGCTCCTGCGCCTTCCCCATCCCGTACGCCGCATTGATCTTGTGCTCGCCCTGGCCCGGGACGGCGACGAACGAGTCCCGGGGCAGCGAGTACGCGACCGCACGGCTCCGGTCGGCGGGCACGTGCAGCAGCATCACCGTGTCGGTGAGGCTCGATCCGCTGTCCCCGGTGCGCAGCTCTTCCAGCACCTCGGGCGGCAGCGGGTTCCCCTGCGCGTCGGTCCGGCCGTCCAGCCCGACCAGCAGCACGTCCACCGGGCCGCTGGAACCCGAACCGCCGGAGACCGCGCCCGGCAGCCGCCCCAGCGCGTTCCAGCCGTACCCGGTCACCAGCAGCACCAGCGCCGAGGCCAGCGCGGTCGCCGTGCGCGCGGCCACCCGCGGTCGTCGGCGGGCGGGGTGGGGCGAGGCGGTCGTCCGCGGCCGTCCGCGAACGGGACGCAGCGGGGCGGTCCGCTCCTGGTCTAACCGCGCCACGAACCCTCCTCGGCGAAACGGGCGAGCCGGTCCGGTTCGGTGGGCCGGTGGTCGATCGCGGACGGTTCGTCCGGGGACGGCGCGGCGCCCGGCCGACGCGCCCGGGACCGGTCGTGGTGGCGGCACAGCACCAGCGCGACGGCGAACAGCGCGCACAGCGCGGCGGCGAGGGCCAGCATCGAGATCGGGTCCTGCCCGGGCGTGGCGACGGCGGCGACGACGAACAGCCCGAACACGATGCCGCGCCACCAGCTCCGCAGCTTCGCGTACGACAGGATCCCCGCCCGGTTGAGCATCACCAGCACCAGCGGCAGCTCGAAGCTCAACCCGAACATGAACAGCATCAGCAGCACGAACCCGACGTACTCGTCCCCGGTCAGGGCGGTGAAGAACGCGTCCCCGCCGAACCCGACCATGAACAGCAGCCCCTCCGGGACCACGAAGTACGCGAGCAGCCCGCCGGCGGCGAACAGCACCGTGGCGAAGCCGACGAACTGGGCGGCGAACTTGCGCTCGCCCTCCTTCAACCCCGGTGTGATGAACGCCCACAGCTGGTACAGCCACACCGGGCTGAGCAGCACGGTGCCGACGGCGATCCCGACTTTCAGCTGCAGCACGAAGACCTCGAACGGTTTCGTCTGCAGCAGGCGGCACCGGCCTGGTTCCGGGCTGAACCGCATCTCCGGCGGCAGGGAGCAGTACGGCGCGAGCAGCAGGTCGCCCAGCGACGGCGCCCCGAACAGCGGGTGCGAGAACCACCAGAACCCGAAGGTCCCGCCGAAGACGACGGCGATCATCGCCACGCCCAGCCGGTACCGCAGTTCGCGGAGGTGGTCGACGAGGGTCATGGTCCCGTCGGGGTTGTGCCTCCTGCCCCACCGGCGGCGCGGGCCGCGGCCGTGGTTCGGGTGGCGCGGCGTCCTGGCCACTGCGCTGCTCTCCCGGTTCCCGTCAGCTCCCGGCCTCTTCGCGGCGTCCCCCCCGCGCCTCGGTGCCGCTCGTGCCCGGGGCCTGCTCGCCGGGGTTCAGCCGGCCCTGCGCGGCGCGCGCCGCGGCCTCGTCCTCCTTCATGCCGCGTGCTTCCGCCTTGAACACGCGCGCGGACTGCCCGACGGACCGCGCGAGGTCCGGCAGCTTGCCCGCGCCGAACAGCAGCACCACGACGCCGACGAGGAGCACCAGCTCCCACCCACCCGGCAAACTCACGATTCCCGCTCCTCCACTAGTCGGAAGGCGTGCGGGATGCGGCTCGGTCCACTGCGGACGGTCCACGGCAGGTGGGCACCGCTCCGGCGCGAGCCGGGGCCTCCGTCACCCGCACGGCCGATCCCAGTGTTCGCCCGCGCGGGAGGGCGCGGCAACGCGCGCGCCGTGATGGTTGCGATCGCGCGGCGCGATCGCGGCGGCGCTCAGTGCGCGTCCGCGACCTCCGGGCGCGCGTCCGCGATCTCCGGGCGCTCGTCCGCGATCTCCGGGCGACCGGCCGCGGCGATCATGTCCACGAGCGCGCTCATCGGCGTGCCGCGCACCGGGATGCGTCCGCTGAGGACGAATTCGATCTGGTCCAGCGCCGGCAGTCCGCCTCGGACCGGCACCAGCCCGTCCGGGACGACGCTGCGCGCGAACACCGCGACGCCGAGCCCGGCCCGCACCGCCATGCTCAGCCCGTTGAGCCGGTCCGCGGTGCAGCTGACCCGCCAGGACCGCTGCGCGCGTTCCAGCGCGGACAGCGCGCGGGCGCGGGTGATGCTCGGTTCCGGGTACACCACCAGCGGGACCGGATCTCCCGGCACGATCCGGGTGTCCGGGGTGCCGACCCAGACGAGCTCGTCCCGCCACAGCAAGCGCCCGGACGGTTCGCTGCCCGGCTGCTTGATCAGCGCCATGTCGAGCTCGCCGCGTTCGAGCCGGTCGTGCAGCGGGGTGCTGAGCCCGGCGGTGAGGTCCAGGTCGACCCGCGGGTGCATCCGCTGGAACCGCTGGGCGATCTGCGAGAACCAATCGGAGACGAGGTCTTCGGACACTCCCAGCCGGACCCGCCCGCTGGGTTCCGGTCCGGCGAAGTAGTCCAGGGCCTGCTGCTGCCTGCCGAGGATGCCGCGGGCGAAGCCGACCATGGCCTCGCCGTCACCGGTCAGCTCCACGGTGTGGCTGTCGCGGACCAGCAGCGAACGGCCCACCGCCGCCTCCAGCTTGCGCACGTGCTGGCTCACCGCGGGCTGCCCGAGCCCGAGGGCGCGCGCGGCGCGGCTGAAGCCACCTGAATCGGCCACTTCCAGGAACGTCCGCAGCCAGACGGGATCCAACACAGGTCCGGGACATTACCACCGGGTCCCCGCGGCGAGCCCTCCGGCGGCGACCGGTGCGCCCGGTCACGCGCTCCGCCCCGGAGTCCGGCCGGAACCTGCTCCGGCCGCACCCGGCGGGGAAACCGCAGCTCAGCGCGGCACGATCCCGGCAGGTGGGACGCGACCGCGCCCGGGACTAGCCGGCGGCGCGGTCGCGTTGATCGCGGTGACCGGAGCGAGCGGACGGAGGGCGCCGTGCCTGAACTGGAAAGACCCCTGCGCAGACTGGGTTTCCTGACCATCGGGCTGTTCGACGGGGACGATCCGCGCCCCGGCCACGAGTCGACGCTGGAGATCGTCGAACTCGGCGAGCGGCTCGGCTTCGACATCGCGTGGGTACGCCACCGCCACCTGCAGTACGGCATCTCCTCCCCCACCGCGGTGCTCGCGGCGCTGACCCAGCGCACCAGCCGGATCGACCTGGGCACCGCGGTGATCCCGCTGGGCTGGGAGAACCCGCTGCGGCTGGCGGAGGACCTGGCGACCGTGGACGTGCTCTCCGGCGGGCGGCTGAACCCGGGGGTGAGCGCGGGGCCGCCGATGCACTTCGACCGGGTCCGCGGGGCGCTGTACCCCGACACCGCCGAAGCGGAGGACCTCGGCTACGGCCGGGCGGAGCGGCTGCTGGACTTCCTCGGCGGCGCACCCGTCACCGGCTTCAGCGGCACCGAGGGCATCGAGGTGTTCTCCGACCGGGTGCAGCCGCACTCGCCGGGGCTGGCCGGGCGCGTCTGGTACGGCGGCGGCAGCCTGCGCTCCGCCGAGTGGGCCGGGCGGAACGGGCTGAACCTGCTGGTCAGCAACGTGGTCAAGGCGGAGCGCTCCGCGGACTTCGAGCAGGTCCAGCTGTCGCTGGTCGAACGGTTCCGCGCCCACCACCCCGACGGCGATCGGGCCCGCGTCTCGCAGGGCCTGGTGGTCATCCCCACCGACAGCGCCACGCCCGCGCAGCGCGACAAGTACGCGCGCTACGCCGCCCAGCGGCTGCCGCGCACCACCACCACGCACGGCCCGGCCCGGATGATGTACGCGCCGGACCTGGTGGGCGACTCGGCGGAGCTGGCCGAGCGGCTCGCCGCGCACGCCGCGTTCCGGGCGGTCGACGAGGTGTCGTTCGCGCTGCCGTTCACCTTCGACCACGACGACTACGTGCAGATCCTGACCGACATGGCCACGAAGCTGGCACCCGCGCTGGGCTGGCGCCCGGCGGCGTGGGGCGGCACCGCCGGGGTCGCGTACACCGCCGGGCGGCGCCGGGGCTCGTACACCGCCGGGCGGCGCCGGGGCTTCCGGTCGCGCCGCGTCGGCGATTCGGGCCCAGCCGCGCAGTGTCGACGTTTCCGGCACCGCCGCGCCGCGTCGGCGATCCGGCCCCACCGCGCGGCGCCGGCGGTTCGGTTGAACGGCCCGGTCGCCGCGTCCAGGATGGCTGGTATGAGCCTCCGCCTGCGTGCCCTGGAACGCGACGACCTGCCGTTCGTGCACGGGTTGACGAACAACTCGCGGATCATGACCTACTGGTTCGAGGAGCCCTACGAGGCGCTCGTCGAGCTGCAGGACATCTACGACCGGCACATCCACGACACCCGGGAGCGCCGCTTCGTGATCGAGGCGGACGGCGAGCGCGGCGGCCTGGTGGAGCTCGTGGAGATCGACTACATCCACCGCAACGCCGAGTTCCAGATCATCGTCGCCCCCGACCACCAGGGCCGCGGGCTGGCCGCGGAGGCGACCCGGCAGGCGTTGGACTACGCGTTCGCGGTGCTCAACATGCACAAGATCTACCTGCTGGTGAGCACCGAGAACACCAAGGCGATCCACGTCTACGAGAAGCTCGGCTTCCGCACCGAGGGCGAGCTCCGCGAGGAGTTCTTCGCCGGCGGCCACTACCACAACGCGCTGCGCATGGGCGTCTTCCAACGCGACCACCTCGCGTGAGCCCGCTCGATCACCTCCCGTTCTCCGGATCGAGCGGCGTTCGAGCGAGGACGAGTTTGGTGGTGCGCGTCGCGTACGCGGCGGGAGCCGCGTCCCATTCGGCGGTGCGGGTGGTGACGCGTTCGGCGGGGAACCCGGTGCGCTCCAGGAAACCCAGCAGCTCGGGCAGAGTCGCGCGGGCGTGCGACACCCCGACGCGGAGGGTGCCGTCCGTGGCGTACATGCGCATCAACGGCACCCGTGTCCCGGATCCCACGTAGTACCCGACCGCGGTGCAGATTCCCCCGGGCGCGAGCGCGCGCAGCGCGCGGCGGAGCCCGGCTGGGCGGGAGGTGGCTTCGACGACCACGTCGTAGCCCGTCCCGCCACGCCTCGCCGGGTGCGCACGCGCACCGAGGGATTCGGCGATCGCCCGCCGCTCCGGGTCGTCGTCGAGGTAGTCGACGGCGGTGGCACCGTGCGCGGCGGCGAGACCGGCCGCGTACAGGCCGATGCTCTTCGCACCGCCGCCGAGGACCAGCACCGAACCCCCTTCGCGAGCGGTGAGGCCGGGGACTACGGCGCGCCAGGCGTCGGCGAGGTTGTCACTCGCGGCGGCGACCCGCGTCGAAGGAACCCCGTCGGGCACCGGCACCAGCATGTGCTCGGCGAACGGGACGCGGATCCGGTCGGCGACCATCCCGCCCCACTCCCCGCTGGCGGGCCCGAAGCCGTAGGCCGCGAGGGTTCCGGCACCGACGGTCGTCCCGCACTTCGAGGTCAGCCCGCGCAGGCAGGCCGGGCACGCGCCGCACGAGATCGCCCACGGCACGACGACGCGCTGCCCGGCCCGCAGCCGCGCGACTCCCGGCCCGACCTCGACGATCTCGGCGACGCACTCGTGACCGATGGCGAACGGGCCCTGGAACGGCACCGAACCGCAGATGCTCCCGATGACGGGATCGACCAGCCCGAGCGCCATCCCCGCTTGCAGCGCCCGGGACACCGGCCGGTGGATCGGCAGCGTGTCGCCGTCGCAGCGCCCGGCGAGGAACGGACGGACGAGGGCGTCGCCCGGATCTTCGATCACGGGTTCCGCGCGCTCGTGCCACACGAGCCGCCCGCTGCGGCGGAACTGGAGCTCTCGCACCGCCGTCACACCTCCGACCCGGCACCGCGGACGAAGACCGGCTTGAGGTGCCGCTCCGGCAGGGCCGCGGGCAGGTTCTCCCAGTCGATCACCTCCGAGACCACTCGCCGCGGTTCGACCAACCCGGACCCGGCCAGTGCCAGCGCCTCGGGAAGGTGCCCGCGGACGTTGTCCCGCGCGATCCGCAGGGTCACCCCGGTCAGGTACATCTCCAGCAGCGGCAGCTCGCCCGGGCGGAAGTGGTTGCCCGCGCTTTCGCAGATCCCCTCCGGGACCAAGGAGCGCAGCGCGGTGGCGAGCTGCTCGACCCGCCCGGTCGATTCGATGGCGAGCTCGAAGCCGTGCGGGATCGGTTCGATCTCCGCCGCGGTCCGGGCGCCGAAGCCGCTGGCGATCTCGCGGTGCCGCGGTTCCGGATCCACGTAGAGGATGTCGGACGCACCGAGGGCTCGGGCGATGTCGCAGGCGTACAGGCCGATGCTGCCCCGCGTCACCACCAGCACCCGGGCACCGGGCCGAGCCTGCAAGTGCGGAGCGACGAGCCGCCATGCCAGCGGCCAGTTGTCGCTGGCGGAGGCCATCGCCACCGGGTCGAGCCCGGCGGGCAACGGCACCAACATCGCGTCCGCCCACGGCACGCGGACCAGGTCGGAGAACAGTCCGCCCCAGGAGCCGCCCAGCGGAGCGCCGAACATCGCCATGTGCGGAACGGAGGTGCAGTGCGCCGACAGCCCGGCGCGGCAGCGCTCGCAGGCGCCGCAGGCGATCGCCCACGGCACCACGACCCGATCCCCCGGGACTGCGCTCGTCACCGCGTCACCGACCTCCACGACCTCGGCGACGCACTCGTGACCGAGGGCGAAGGGTGGCTCGATCGGCCCGTGCCCGGCCAGGATGGCCGAATCGACGTCGCACGAGGTGGCGGCGATCGGTGCGACGATCGCGTCCTCGTCGGACCGCGGCCGGGGGTCCGGGACCTCTCGCCACTCGGCGGTCCAGCGTCCGACGTAGGTGAGCTCACGCATCGGAGCCTCGTTCCCCACCGGCGAGGGCGACCAGGTCCGCGTGCCGGATGATCTCGCCACCGGCGCCCCAGCTCCCGTCGGGCTGCTCGTGCACCAGCACCCACACCCGAAGCGCGGCCGCCCGGTCCAGGCCCGCGGCCCGGAGCACGATCTCGGTGACCTCGGCGACCAGCCCGGCCTTGCGACGTTCCGACAGCGCCCCCTGCGGCACCGTGACGTCGGCGCGGAAGCGGGGCTCGGCGTCGGCGGCGGTGATGAGCGCTCCCGCGGGCACTTCGCGCAGGTGGCTCCAGGCCAGCGAGCGGAAGAACTCGGTGTCCGGCGCACCTTCCCACTTCAGCAGGGCGGCGGCGAGGTCCCGCTGCACCTGGTTCCCCGTTTCCGGCGGCAGGACCCCCGCAGGGGTGGTCAGCTCGATCAACGGCATGTCCACGCTCCATCTATAACGACTGTCATAACGAGAGCGAACGCTATACTATGACGGCCGTTATAGCGAGGGGGTTTCGATGAGCGACACGTCGTCGCGACAGCAGCTGGTCGCCGGAGCCGCGGACATGATCCGGCGGCGCGGGCTGAACGCGACGAGCATTCGCGAGGTGGCCAAGCACTCGGGCGCCCCGCTGGGCTCCACCTACCACCACTTCCCCGGCGGGAAGGACGAACTGGCCGCCGAAGCCGTCCGGCACGCCGCCACGACGACGGCACGCGCGCTCGACGCGGCCCTGGAGACCGGCCCGGTGGACGGACTGCGCTCGTTCTTCGCGCTGTGGCGGGACATCCTGGTGCGCACCGACTTCCACGCGGGATGCCCCGTGCTGGCGGTGTCGGTGGAAGAACCGCAGTCGGGCGACGAACCGACCGCAGCGCTACGAGCCGCGGCCGACGCCTTCGAGGGGTGGGAGCACCGGCTCGCGGCATCCCTCCGCGCGCACGGCACCCCGGAAGACCGAGCCGCTCGCCGAGCCGCACTGGTCGTCGCGGCCGCCGAAGGGGCGGTCGCGATGAGTCGCGCCCGGCGCAGCACCCGTCCGCTCGACGACGTCGCCGCGGAACTCACCGAGCTGGTGGCCACCGGTGGATGAGGCGACCCTGGGCGACTTCGCGACTTGCGGGCGGTGGCGCGCCGCGAAGGAGATGCTGCCGGCTTTCGAGAAGTCCCGCCCGGGCGATCCCCTGCCGCGAGCGGCGATCGGGGCGGCGCAGGAGTTCGCCGACCGCGCGGAACCGGGTCGCGGAACGCGTGGCGACACTCGACATCGCACTGCGCAGAACGTCCACATCGGACTGAACCCGCGGCGGGTGGGCGCCGCGCCGGGCGCGCGTTCGGCGCGGCGCCGCCGGATCACCCCGGCCGGTTGCCGGTGGGGATGGAGATGCTGATCGGGTAGTCGCCGCGGGACAGGAACAGCAGCACCGCCTGCCGCAGCACCTCGTCGAACATCCAGTAGGCCTGCTGCGAACCGGGGAAGTGCTGCAGCAGCCCTTCGCGGACCGCGATGAACGGGCCCCACAGCGTGTTCAGCAGCGGGTCCCAGATCGGCTCGTCCGGGATCATCAGCCACCGCGCGACCTGGTCGCCGAGCATGAACCGGGTGAGCGCGCCGATCACGGGCCTGCTCAGGATGGAGCCGTCGATCTCCTTGCCGAAGTCCATCAGGATGTCGGCCAGGTTCACACCTTCGGCGGTGGGCGCGAGGATCGGGGTGAGCACCTGATCGGCCTGCAGGTTCGCCTGCTCCCAGGACGCGGGGATGTACTCGTCGGCGATGCCGAGCATGTGCGCGCACAGCTGCCAGGAGTGCAGGTACGCCTCGGATTCCTCCGGCGGGATCGGCACGTTCCACTCGACCATCTTGCGGTTCACGGTGGTGGCGAGGCTGTGCCAGGTGACCATCATGTCGGCCTGGCTGATCGGGATGTCCTCGGGCGCGACGTCGCTCCATTGCGCCGACTTCGGCAGCAGGTTGCGCACGCCGGCGTGGGTGAGGCGGGTCTTGACGCAGGTGACGATCATCGAGCCGTCGTCGGCGTAGGCGTTCGGGGTGCCGATGTCGTAACCGAGCTTGGCGGTCTTGGTGATGCGGTCCTTCATGTTCGCGCCGCCGTAGGAGTGGTAGACGGCGCGGGCCTCCTTGGGGATGACGGTGCTCATCATGCCGCTGGCCATGCCGTAGAGGACGCCGAGGTAGAGGCCGCGCTTCTCGTTGAACCGGTAGGCGAGGTCGAGCTTGCGCGGGTCCGCCCAGTCCGGCTTCCGGCGGGCTTCTTCGATGAAGTCCCGCAGTTCGGTGGGCAGGCCCTTCGGCAGGTCCTGCCCGTTGGTCGTCCACTCGCGCAGCAGTTCGTTGACGCGGGGTACCGCGCCGCTGTCGAGCAGCGATCCGACGAGGGGGTCGGCGACCTCGTCCCAGACCCAGCGCGGGTCGGCGCCTTCGCCGGTGCCGACGACGGAACCGCTGGGTTGCCAGGTCCACGCCATGGCGGGGGCGGCGGTGCTCAGCGCGCCGAGCGCTCCCAGTGCGCCGCCTGCCGCGAGCAGTCCGCGCCTGCCCACGAGTCCGCGTCCGCCCGGTTCGGGTGTGCCCTGTTCGCTCATGTCCTGAACTCCTCCTCGAGTCCTTGGATCGCGAGGTGCGGGGTGATCACGTGCAGCAGCGGCGTGCGCGGTGGAGCCGGTTCGGGCCGTCGCACCGGAGATCGCTGGTACGGTGAAACAAGATCCGCTACTGCGTATCAGGAAGCGAAGCACAGGACGCGCCCGGGCACCAGCCCCGGACCGGCGTGCGGCCCGCATTCCCGTCGTTCACCGCAATCCCGCTCGGGTGGGAGGAGGAGCACCGTTGCTCCGATGGCACGACCGCGGCGGGCGGACCCCGGTGGCGCGAACCGGGGATCCGGCGCCGCGGAACCTGTACTGTCCGAGATCATGACGCCGCACGACCCCGAATCGCTGCTGGAGCGCGCGTTCACCGAGGCCGTCGACCGCGTCGAGGACACCGACGAGACCACCGCGCGCGTCCTCGACGCCGCCTACGAGCAGTTCTGCCGCCTGGGCCTGCGGCGGTCCACCATGGAGGACGTGGCGCGCCGGGCCGGGGTCTCCCGGATCACCGTCTACCGCCGGTTCGCCACCAAGGACGCCCTGGTCGAACACGTGGTGCGCCGCGAGTTCCGCCGGTACTTCGACCGGTTCCTCGCCGACATCCGCCACGCCCGCACCGCCGCCGACCGGGTGGTGCTGGGGTTCGCGAGCGCACTGCGCGCCATCCGCGGCAACCCGCTCATCGGCGGGCTGATGGAGGTCGAACCGGAAGTGATGGTGCCGTCCATGCTCACCGACGGCGGGCGGACCATGGCCACCGTGCGGCGCTTCCTCGCCGAGCAGCTGCGCCGCGAGCAGCGCGACGGACACGTGCCGGAGCGGGTGGACGTGGAGGTCGTCGCGGAGCTGATGGTCCGCGTCTCGGCCTCGTTCCTGGTCACCCCCAGCGAGCTGGTCGACCTCGACGACGACGAGCAGGTCCGCGAGGTGGCCCGCCGCTTCCTGGTGCCGATGCTCGCCGAACCGGGCGCCGGGTGAGCGGCGGGCGCGGGTCCGCGACCGACCGCGGCAGGCGCAGGACAGCGCTCGACCGCAGCAGGCGCGGGGCGGAGCTCAGCCGCAGCGGTCTCAGGGCCGCGACCGACCGCAACGGGCGCAGGGCCACGATCGCCCGCGGCGGACGTGGCGCAGCGATCAGCCGCGGCGGGTGCGGGGGCCGTCGTACTGCTGCTCGGTGACCGGTTCCAGCCAGCTGGTCTCGGGCCGGTCGTCCGCCGGCGCCTCCCACAGCGCGAGGTGCTCCATGAAGCGGTCCGGGGCGGCGCCGTGCCAGTGCTCCTCGCCGGGCGGGCAGTGCACCGTTTCCCCGGGCTGCGCCTCGAAGATCGCGCCATCGCGGGTGCCGACCAGCGCGACCCCGGAGACCACGTGCAGCGTCTGCCCCACCGCGTGGTGGTGCCAGCGGGTGCGGGCGCCGGGCGCGAAGCGGGTCAGGTTCGCGCGCAGCCGCGAGGGCTCGGTCCCGACGTGGATCACGTCGAACCACACGTCGCCGGTGAACCACTCGGCGGGTGCCCTGGTGGTGGCTCGCGGGCCGGTGAACTCCACGGCGTCTCCTCGGTGTCGGGCGGGAATCCGTGCCGACCACCTTAGGCGCCGCGCGCACGCCGGCGGCCGGCCCGCGGGTGCAGGCCGGCCGCCGGTTCGTGCGGAGTGATCAGCGGATGGCGCCGAGGGTCAGGGTGAAGACCTCCGGGTCACCGGCGTTGACCTTGCCGCTGTGGTCCTCGCCCGCGTTCGAGCTGACGTCGTCGTAGGCGAACGCGTAGCCCTTGCCGTCGGGCAGGTTCTCGTGCACCACGCGCGCGTAGTGGTTGGTGATCTCGTGCTGGTAGAATGTGGCCGGGTCCTCGTCCTGCGGCTGGTTCGGGTTGATCAGCAGCGTGGTGCGGTTGAACGCCGCCGCCAGCCGCGGCACGATCGCCAGGCGCTCCTGGGAGTCGCTCTCCGGGTTGTTCGCGAACGGGCCGCTGTTGCAGCCCCAGATGTCCACCGAGGACGGCTTCTCGAACCGCTCCGAGCCGAAGACGAACGCGTCGCCCTCGACCTTGCCCTCGATGACGCCGAGGTCGTCGCGCTGGGTGTCGACGAAGATCGACTCACCGGCGTACTTGGCGTACACCTCGTCCACGTAGGGTTCGAGGTAGCCCTCGAAGTCGGCGGCGCGGTGGTTCGGGTTGAGCACCCGGACGACCCTGCCGTCGGCCTCCTGCACCAGCTTCGGCCAGTTCTCGCCCTGGTCGCGCAGGCCCTGGGCGACACCGTCGAGCGCACCGGTGGGCATGCCCGGGACTTCCTGGTCACCGCTGCCGGCCTTCAGGTGCAGCGCGATCGGGGCGGCGACGAAGTCGACGTAGCTGATGTTCGCGTAGAGCTGCTCCTCGTTGAGGGTGAACTCGGCGAACGTCCAGTCCTTGCCGTAATTCGAGTCGTCCTCGGAGACGAAGTTGGGGTGCACCACGGAGGTCGTGCCGTCCGCGCCCTGCACCACCTGGAACTCCAGCTTGTCGTCGGTCACGAAGTACACCCGCGCGCCGTACATGCGCGGCACGGTGACCTCGACGCTGCCGTCGACCGGGATGGCGGGGTCCTCGCCCAGCGGCTGCGGCTCGGGGCCACCCGCCTCGGGGAAGTAGGAGGTGCCGTCCTGCCGGATGAACACGGCCTTCTTCTCCGCGTCCGAGAATCCGGCGATGTAGGCGTGCGCCGTGGTGCCGGAGTTGTTCTGCAGCACGAACTTCAGGGTTTCCGGAGCGGCCGAAGCGAACGGGGCGTTGATCGCCTGCACCCAGAACGGCGTGGTCAGCGCCGCAGCGGAATACCCGAGAAACCGCCTACGAGAAACCATGGGGTTACCTCCAGAGACAAACTTGACCACCTCGGAAGGCGGTCGATCTTCTCGTGATCGATCCCGAAAGTCTGGCGGTCTAGACCTGCACTCGATACCTCCAAAAGGAGTACGTATTCACCAGCTTCAAACACGAATCAACGCGACCGCACACTGAGATGGGAAAATCAAGAACGCGGCGACATCCAGCCACAAAACCGGGAAATCCGACCGCATGGCGGGACAGCACGCGAACGACGGCGATTCCGTTCCCGGAAGCACGACGAAAGTCGGAACGGGACCTCACACCGAAGTCTGATTGCGCGGAACGGTGCCGGGCACCGCCGAACCGCGCGTCCACGCGGGACGGAGCTCGCGGAGGCCGGGAGCAGCGCGTGAAGAACGACCCGTCGGCGGGCCGCGCGGAGCGGATCAGGAGGCGGGTGCCGGAACGGCCGACGCACCGCCGGGGGAGATCACCCCTCGCCGCCGGAACGGATCGCACACCCCGCACGGCCGAAGCGGATCACGCACCCCCGCGCAGAACCGGCACCCGGTCGCACCCCAGCTCCGGATCCGCCCCCGCGAACCGCGGTCAGCCCGCCGAACCGGACTCGTCGACCAGCAGCACCAGCACCCGCCGCAGCTCGTCCTGGAGCCGTTCGATCTCCTCGTCGGCGCCCGCCAGCGCGAGACGCAGCCCCCGCTGGAAGATCCCGTCGATCATCGCGTAGGCGATCCCGGACGAGGTCGCGGGCCGGACCTGCGCGAGCTCGGCGCAGCGGCCGATCACCTGCCAGATCATCTCCTCGCGGCGCCGGTCGATCTCCTCGACGTCCGCGCGGAAGGACTCCTCGAACAGGCTCTGGTTGCGCAGGTCGTACCAAAGCCGGTGCAGCGGGGCGTCGGTCCGCATCGAGGCGAAGAACTCGTCGATGAACCCGTTCCGCAGCTCGGGCGCGCTGGTCGCCTCCGCGATCACCCCGTCGTAGCGGGTCACGCAGACGGCTTCGTACTGGCGGACGGCACGGGTGATCAGGTCCTGCTTGTCGGCGAAGTAGTAGTGCAGGACCCCGTGGGAGAACTCGGACTTCTGCGCGATCTCGCGCAGGCTGGTCCGCGCGTACCCGAGGTCGGCGAGCGTGTGCAGCGTCGCCACCGCGAGCTCCGTGCGCCGCACCTCGAACTTGTCGACCTGGCGGCGGGCCACCTTGTTCCGCTTCGTCTCCGCGACCTCGGTCACTTGCCCGTCCTGTCGGCTGGTTCCGGCTGACGCCACAGTCTAGCGCCCCGGTTCGCGCGCTTTCTTGACAAGCGTCCAAAAAATTCTTGACGACTGTCCAAAAACTTGCCTACGGTGTGATCCGCGCCGCACGGACGATCTTCCGGCCCGTGCGGCTCCCCCGATCTCAACGAGGAGATTTCCGGATGAGCAGTGATGATCTGACCGGCCGAAGAGCACTGGTGACCGGCGGCGCGCGCGGACTCGGCGCCGGCATGGCCGAGGCGCTGGCGCGGGCCGGCGCCGCCGTGGTGATCGGCGACGTGCTCGAGGACGAGGGCGAGAAGACGGCCCTGGCGCTGCGCGAAGCGGGCGCCGACGCCCACTTCGTGCCGCTCGACGTCACCGACGACGACAGCTGGGCCGAGGCCGTCCGGCGCACCACCGGAGCCATCGGCGGGCTCGACGTGCTGGTGAACAACGCGGGCGTGGAGATCAGCAGCCTGATCGCCGACCTCGACCCGGCCGACGTCCGCCGGATGCTGGAGGTCAACGTGCTCGGCACGTCGCTCGGCGTGAAGCACGGGTTCCGCGCCATGCGGCCCGGCGGCGCGGCCGGGCAGGGCGGGGCGATCGTCAACATCGCCTCCGTCGCGGCGACCATCGCCTTCCCCGGCATCGCGCTGTACTCGGCCACGAAGTCCGGCATCGACCGGCTCACCCGCGTCGCCGCCGCCGAGTCCGGGAAGCTCGGCTACGGGGTGCGCGTGAACTGCATCTACCCGGGACTGACGCCGACCACGATGGGCAACCAGCTCGCGGTGGACTGCGCCGAGCTGGGGTTGTTCCCCTCCCCCGAGGCCGCCGCGGAAGCCGTCGTGGGCCTCACCCCGCAGGGCCGCCTCGGGCAGGTCGACGACATGGCCGACGCCGTGGTCTTCCTCGCCTCCGACGCCGCGAAGTTCATCACCGGGGCCGGGCTCCCCGTCGACGGCGGCATGGGCATGTGACCGGGTCTCCCCCACCAGCACGGAAGGAAGCAGTTCATGGCCACTGACAAGAAGGTCGTCGTCTACGGCGCCTCCGGTTACACCGGACGCCTCATCTGCGAGTACCTGCGCGAATACGGCATCCCGTTCCTGGCGGCGGGCCGCAACCGGCAGCGGGTGCAGGACGCGGTGGACGCGGTCCCCGGAATCGACACCGTCGAGCACGACGTCGTCGAGGTCGAGCACACCGCCGAAGCCCTCGCCGAGCAGTTCCGCGGCGCCTCGGTCGTGCTCAACACCGTCGGCCCGTTCGCCCGCTTCGGCCACGAGGTCGTGCAGGCCTGCCTGGAGATCGGCGCGCACTACACCGACACCAACGGCGAGCAGAACTGGATGATCGACGTCGAGCAGCGCTACGGCGCGGCGTTCGCCGATCGCGGGCTGCTGCTCACCCTGGGGCTCGCGCAGATGTACACCATCGGCGAGATCGCGGCGAACATCTGCCTGGAGACGCCGGGGCTGGACACGCTGGACATCCAGGTGTTCTGGAAGGGCCACCCCACAGTCGCCTCCACGAACACGATCCTCACCAACGCGGTGCTGGCCGACGCGTTCTACCTGGAGCAGAACGAGTACGTGCCGTGGCCCGCCGACCGCGGCACCTACGACGTGGTGGTGCCCGGCCACCACGAGGTCGGGCTCGCGCTGCCCTGGGGCGGCACCTCGCACCCGGTGTGGTTCAAGAACGACCCGCGGGTGTCGAACGTGCGGGCGCTGGGCGGGGTGTTCGACCGGTCGCTGATGCAGGCGGTGCCGCAGATCGTGGCCTCGGCGATGGAGCAGATGGAAGGCCTGTCCACCGAGCAGAAGCTGGCGATGATCGACGAGATCTCCGCCGGGGTGCGCAGCGAGATGCCGCCGCGGGAGAACCCGCGGATCAACACCTCGCTGGACTCGGTGCACGCCTCCGGGCCGCTGGGGCGCGCGCACTGCGTGATCCACGGCAACTGCAACTACAAGCAGACGGCGCTGCTCAACGCGCACGCCGCCGCGGAACTGCTGCAGCAGCCGCCGCGGAAGGTCGGATTCGCCTCCAGCTGCCAGGCGTTCGGGCACCGGGAGCTGCTGGGCACGCTGCGCGCGTTCGGCCTGGTCCTCGACCCGATCCTGGAGGTCCACCGCTGATCGGTGGCGGGGGGGGCGCCGCGGCGCGCGCGCCGGCGGGCCGGCGCGAGCCGCGGGGGGGGCGGGGGCCCGGCCCCCCCCCCCCTGGCGTCCCCCCCCCGCGTGTGGGGGCGCGGCCGGCGGCCGGCCGGCCCGCCGCCCGCTCCGACCGGTACGACGAGGGGGGCCGCGCGCCGCGCCCCGCGCCGCCGCCTCGTCAGCGGCGAAGCCGCGGGGGCCGACGTGCACGACGAGTTCTGCAGAGAGGCGATGAGCTGTGCAGCTGGCCGACTACTTGGACAAGGGCGCTTCCCTCGGCGGGGACCGGCCTTGCTTGACCACGGGCGGGGAGACCCGCTCGTACGCCGAGGTGCAGCGGCTGTCCTGGCGGGTCGCCGGGGCGCTGCGGGGGTCCGGCATCGAACCCGGGGACCGGGTCGCGGTGCTGTCCGGCAACGACCCGGACGCCCTCACCTGCATCTTCGGCATCTCGCGGGCCGGGGCCGTGTGGTGCCCGGTGAACCCGCGCAACGAGGCGGCGGAGAACCGGCAGCTGCTGGAGCTGTTCGGCTGCCGCTGCCTGTTCTTCCAGGAGCGGTTCGCCCCGCTGGTCCAGCGGATCCGCGGTGAGCTGCCGCGGCTCACCGAGCTGGTGTGCCTCGACGGGGAGGTCGAGGGCGCGTGGACCTTCGACGAGTGGCTGGAGCGCAGGGCCACGCCGCAGCAGCGGGTGCCGCGCGCCGGGGACGACCTGTGCATGCTCGCCGGGACCGGCGGTACGACCGGGGTGCCGAAGGGCGTGCGGCTGACCGCGACGAACATGCTGACGGCGACGGCGACGACGCTGATGAGCTACCCGTTCGGCGAGTCGCCCCGATACCTGGCGCTGGCCCCGCTGACCCATTCGGCGGGGGTGCTGACCTTCCCGGTCCTGGCGCTCGGCGGTGAGATCGTCATCATGCCGAACCCGGACCTCGGCGAGTTCCTGCGGCTGGTGCAGCGGCACCGGATCACGCACGCGTTCCTGCCGCCGACGGTGATCTACGGGCTGCTGGACCATCCCGACCTGGACGCGGCGGACCTGACCTCGTTGCGCTGCCTCTGGTACGGCGCGGCCCCGATGTCACCGGCGCGGCTGGAGGAGGCGCTGACCCGGATCGGCCCGGTGCTCGGCCAGTTGTTCGGGCAGACCGAGGCGCCGAACATGATCGCGACGATGGCGCCCGCCGACCACTTCCGCCCGGACGGGTCGATCGCCACCGAGCGGCTCTCCGCCGCGGGCCGCCCGAGCCCGCTGACCCAGGTGGCGGTGCTGGGCGACGGGGGCGCGCTGCTGCCGACCAGCGAGCGCGGCGAGATCGTGGTGCGCGGCCCGCTGGTCATGGACGGCTACCACGAGGCGCCGGAGGCGACCGCGGAGGTCAGCGGGCACGGCTGGCACCACACCGGCGACATCGGCTACCTCGACGAAGACGGCTTCCTGCACATCGTCGACCGCGCCAAGGACGTCGTGATCACCGGCGGGTTCAACGTGTACTCGGCGGAGGTGGAGCGGGCGCTGCTCGCGCACCCGGCGGTGCAGGACGCCGCGGTGGTCGGCCTGCCGCACGAGAAGTGGGGCGAGCAGTTGACCGCCGTGGTGCAGCCGCGGGCGGGCGCCCGGGCGTCCGAGGAGGAGCTGCGGGCGTTCGTGCGGGAACGGCTCGGCGGGGTGAAGACGCCGAAGCGGATCGAGCTCTGGCCCGACCTGCCCCGTTCCAAGATCGGGAAGGTGCTGAAGCCGGACATCAAGCAGCGGCTCGCCGAAGGCGGCTGAGGACCGCGCCGCGGACCGGTCCGCCCGCGCGGGAGGGGGGCGGACCACCCGCGATCAGCGCGCCACGTACGCGCTCAGCACGGCCTGCACCTCGTACACGTCGACGCCCTTGCCGAACTGCTTCACGATCGGCTCGTACGCGCCGGACAGCCACAGCTTCAGCTCGGCGTCCAGGTCGAAGGTGCCCGCCGTCTCCACCGCGAAGTGGCTGATGCTGCGGTACGGGATCGAGTGGTACTCGACCTTCTTGCCGGTCATGCCCTGCTTGTCGACCAGGATCAGCCGCCGGTCGGTGAACAGCAGCGAGTCGCGGATCAGCCGGTACGCGGAGTGGATCTCCTCGCCCCGAGCCAGCAGCCTGCCGTACTCCTGCGCCGCCGCACGAGGATCTGCGACGCGTTCCCCATCATGCCGTCGAAAAGTCCCACGGACGCACTCCCCTGCAAGATCGAGATTTCCCCTGGCCCCAGGGTAGCGAAGCACGCGGGCCGCTGATCCGGCGTGCACCGGCGGCACCGGATCCCGCCGCGCACCACCCGGTTGCGAGACTGGGCCGGTGAAGACCGATCGATGCCCCTGCGGCTCCGGCGACGTGTTCGCGGACTGCTGCGCACCGCTGCACACCGGCGCGCGCCGCGCGGCCACCGCCGAACAGCTGATGCGCTCGCGGTTCGCCGCGTTCGCCGTCGGCGACGCCGAGCACCTGCTGCGGACCTGGGACCCGTCGACCCGGCCGGACTCGGTGGAGCTGGACCCGGCACAGCGCTGGACCCGCCTCGACGTCCTGGACCGCAGCGGCGGCGGCCCGTTCGACTCCGCAGGCACGGTCCGGTTCCGCGCGCACTACCGGCTGGACGGCCGCGCCGGGTCGCTCACCGAGCACAGCCGCTTCACCCGCAGCGACGGGGACTGGTACTACGTCGACGGCGACCACGAGTGACTCACTCCTCGGCGAGCAGGGCGTTCATCCGCTGCAGCACGTCCAGCTGCGCCCAGTTGTAGTACTCGACCATCGCCGGGACGACGACGGAGGCGGCGTACGCCTCCCCGCCCGGCGCGGTCCGCCACGCGTCCCGCATGGCCGGGTACGCCTCGTACTGCCGGTGGAACTCGGGCAGGTAGCGCTGTGCCAGGTCGGCGCGGGTGGCCTCGTCGGCGTCCGCGGGCAGTCCCTCGAACTCGGTCTCGACCGGCAGCATCGGCCGCGACACGATCTCCTGCAGCGCATCCATCACTTCGGGGCTGAACACCCTGGCGTACAGCAGCATCAGCGATCGGCCCGAGCGCGGGACTTCCTCGCGGATCCCGTCGAACCCGGGCGGCAGCTCGGCCAGCGTCCGGTTCCGCAGCACCGCCGCGAGTTCCGCCCGCATCCGCTGCTGGCGTTCGATGCTCGCGGCGAGCTCGGCGTCGAGGGCCCGCAGCGCCTGCTCGGCGCGGTCGTCCGGGCCCTCCACCACCGCGATCTCCGCCAGCGGGACGCCCAGGTCCACCAGCCGCCGGATCCGCAGCAACCGCGTCAGATGGCTGATGCCGTACCGCTTGTACCCGTTCGACGCCCGCTCCGGCTCCTCCAGCAGCCCGATCCGGTGGTAGTGGCGGACCGCCTTCACCGTCGTCCCCGCCAGCTCCGCCACCTGCCGCGTGCTCCACGCCATCGAGATCCTCCCGCTCATGCCCCCTTTCCACACCATGCCCCAGGGGCACGGTCAAGCGGGAGCTTCGGAAGGGGGCTCACGGGTCCAAGTTGGGCGATCGACTGTCCGGTCGGTGGAACATAGGCCTGTGAGCACGTTCGGAACCGGGCATCGATTGGACGTAGCATCTCCTGTCGGCTGGTCCGACCGCACCTGACCGACGCCGGCGCCGTTGACGAAGTCGGCCCTGGCCGGGCCGGAGGGCATGCTCCCGGCTCGCGCACATTCCCGCCACGCGAATTACAAGCGCCACTCCTGACGCTCTTTCAGTGAGCCTGCCGCCGACCGATGCCGACGACGGCAGACCCACCGCAACCATCTTCAACCCTTCTCCACAAGGGCCCACTCCGAAGAAGACTCAGCACGCATACCGGAACGAATCATCATTTTGCTCACCGCGCTCAGCTTCTCCGATTACCAAAGCTACGCGAACGCGAACCCGTACTGCCCGTACCAGGAAGAAACCGCGAGCATAGCCGAATTCGCGGCACCGACGACCACCGAACCCAACAGCAGGCGAAATGCGGGGGCGTTGCCACCGCGACGCCGAAAATAGCGCATACAACTTCTCCGAAAATGTTGTGCAGCTCGCACAAATGCGAGACGGTAGGTTAACCGCTACCCCGGCCGGGGTACCCCGTCCGTGAGGTTCCGCCCGAGGAGTTGATCTAGCTAACCACACCGCGTGGCGGCCTTGAAGTCGGGGGTGCACTGAGGAACTGAGACAGTCTCACATTAGGGAGCAGTAGAAACGCTGCGGAATCGACGGTCAGATGTCTTCAACTCCGAGCCCCTTCAGGCGATCACGGAGAGTGACCCAGCGCCTGTCCTTCAGCCCCTTGTGGATCTCCAGCGCCTCACGCCAGCCTTCGACCGCCTCACCCTCACTACCGGCTTCTAACAGAATCGTCGCGAGGAGATCGAGCGCGCGAGCACGACAGGGAAGGTCCCCGGTCTTCCAGGTGACACCGATCGACTCCCTTGCAAGTTGCGCAGCATCTCGGAGCCGCATCTGCTTCAAGCCGATCTGCGCCAGCAAGCAGTACGTTTCCGCCAACGTCGCCAGATCATGGCATCTCAGATTGTGCTCGAGCGCCTCATTCCCATAGTCCAAGGCGGTTTCGAGCTCACCTCGATCAGCATGAAGAGCACCGATCTCGCTCAGCGCTTCACCGATTCCCTGCACGTTCCCGACCTTGCGGTGCAGAAAAAGAGACTCCCGGAACTGCCTGCTCGCTTCACGGGGGTCTCCGCACTCCTTGGCCAATCGACCCATTCTGCGGAGCACACCAGCGTGCACGTGGTCAAGGTGATGTTCGATGGCGACCTCACGTGCTTCGCCGTACAGGCGGGTCGCACCTTCGACGTCACCCAGGTGGCCGCGCACCGAGGCGAGGTTGTGCAAGGCCACAGCCAGACCGTGGTGATCGTCGAGCTGTCGGCACAGGGACCGTGCCTCGGTGAAGTTCTCCTGCGCACGCTCTAGGTCCCGCAACATCAGCTGGTTGTAGCCGAGGTTGATGATCGTGCCGATCAAACCTTCACGATCGGACACCGACATCGTCGAAGCTCTCGCCAGCCCGAGGCAAGTGAGCGCATCGTTGTACTGCCCATGTCTTTTGAACGGTTCGTTGAGCGTATTCGCCAATCGCCACGTGTGGTGGGGAAAGCCTCGATCGTGGGCAGCACGGACGATGGCCACCAGCACGCGGTGGTTGTCCACGAACCAGCGGATCGCCTCCCGCTCATCGGCGAACTCACGCCCGGGCCGGAGGACCGGCGCGAGCAACGGTGGAACCCCTGGACGGTGTTTGAACAGAACGCGTTCGGCACTGGTCGCGCAGTTCAGGTACCACTCGATCATCCGAGCTGTCGCCGCACGTCGCTCGACCATTGGCTCATCCGCATCCGCCTGCTCGGCAGCGAACTCGTGGAGCAGATCGTGGATGTGGACGCTGCCGGATCGATCGTCCAACAGGTTGGCTTGGATGAGCTCTTCGATGAGGTCTAAGGTGTCCGGACGCGAGTCCCCCGTCATAGCGACGATCACGTCGAGGGATACTTCAGGCAGTGGGTGAAGCCCTAGGAGCCGAAAAAGACGGCAAGCCTTCGGCCGCAACGCGCGGTAGGAGAGCAAAAAGTTGGCACGCAGACTGGAGTGCCCGGCTCCGGCCGACTCTCCCATCGATAGCATGCGGTGTTCTTTCGCGAGGAAGTGGGCGATTTCAGCAAGCGGCGTGCGTGGGCGATCTTCGATGTGCTTGCTGAGGAGTCGAAGAGCCAGCGGGATCCCGGAGCACAGCCCGACGAGACGCGTCAGCGCCTCCGGCTCCACATCACAGCGATCGCCGATGGACTCCCGCAACCAGGCATGGGCCGTCTCGGTGTGCACGGTGGTGACAGCGACTTCCTCAGCCGACCAGTGCACCGCAAGATGGGCGAGACGCCGTCGGCTCGTGATCAGCAGCAAGGAATCCGGCACGAGGTCCAGCAGTGGTGCTATCTGATCTTCGTCGGCGACGTTGTCCAGCAGGATCAGGGTGTGCCGCCCGGTCAATACCGTGGCGAGCTTCGTCCGCTGCATCTCCTCATCGGTGAGCGCCTCGGCATGCGCGTTGAAACCTTGCAGGAGTCGCCGAATGAGTTCTGCGGCCTCCATCCGCGGGGCACGGGCGAAGCCGCGCATGTCGACGTAGAGACCACCGTCGAACCGATCCCGTGATCGGTACGCCCAGTGGAGGGCGAGCGCGGTCTTGCCGATTCCCGCAGTGCCGGTGAGCACTACGATCTTCGCGGCTAGGCCGTGATCGGTCATGCGGCTGAGGTCGGCGATGACTCTCTCCCGACCGGCAAGCCTTTCGCGGTCGTGTGGGAACCGCCATACCGGATCTCGGTGCTGCGGCGCGCTGTCCCCTTCTCGTCTCGGCTCAGGGACGAGGGCCTGCTGTCTGTTCATGTAGGCACGGAGGGCGTCGGCCTCGTCCTCCAGCCCGTGCTCGCGCAGGTTCCGCCGGGTGACGAAGTAGTGCAAAGTCGCCTCATCGCGGCGATGCATGGCGTGGAGGGCGTCGACCCGGCGCATCGCAAGCGTCACCTCGAGTTCGTACTCGACCGACAGGTCGTCGAGGTGCAACAGCACTGCCTCCGGCTCGCCGAGTGCTAGCTGACTCTCGGCAAGTCCGTTGATGGCCGGCAACACCAGGTTCTTCCGAACCTTGTGGCGGAATTCTTGTGCAGCTGCGGTGTCCAAGTCGAGGATGGGCGGCTCGTTCGACAGTTCGAGAGCTTCGTGCAGCAGACCTCTCGCACGTTCGTGGTCCCTGTCCCGCAGTGCGGAACGTCCGGCGGCCAGCAGGTCACGTGCCCGGTGGTAATCGATGCGGTCAGCAGGAACGTCGAGCCGGTAGCCGTGATCGATGTGGCGCAGCTCGTAGGGTGGATCAGTGAGTTCCAGGACTTGACGCAGCCGCGTCACGTAGTTCGTGAGGCTCTTGGACGCTTTCACCGGATCGGCTTCCTGTCCCCACAACCAATCCACCAACGCGGGGACTCGGATCGTCCGGCCAGGCCGCGTCAGCAGAACGCCCAGCAACCCCCTCACCTTCGCGGACTGCCGCCACCCCTGCGGTGCCTCCCCTGCCAAGCGAACCCAGACCGAGCCGCAGATCTTGAAATCCACCAGCGCCCCCTCCCGCTGGTCGAGACCTATCCTCGTGACTCCCAGTGTTCTCAGCACGAGTGGCCGTCACAGCGTCCATTCGCAGTAAATGCGTGCGCCACCCATAGGAAATCAACCATCCTTACAGGGAACTGACAGCGTTCTGCCAGTGTTCCCACCACGCCTTCCGTGATTATTCCACCGGGCACGCCCGAATGATCTACGCGGAGCCGAACACGCCAGCCTCAAGATCCACTCCCCCGCGCTGAGCTGCGGATTTCATCAAATACCCGTCTCGGCTGAAGCCAGACCACCGAACACCGCCACGCACCATTCAGGGGACGAATCCGTTCTCCGGCATTCACGACGTGCCGGATCCTCAGGAAGGCGGCACGTGATGACGAAGTGGATCAACGGTCCGATCGGGATCGGATCGCAACAACGGCGAAGCCGGGGAGATCTTCGGACCGTCCTCGTCATGGTTCCTCACCTGGTGGCGGGAACCCGGTTGATGGACTTCGTGCCGCTGCTCGAGAGCGACCATCGAGTCGAAGTGGTCTTCACCGTGCCGGACGCGATCGCAAGCTGGGACGGAGCAGAGGACTTCGTGCGGGCGCAAGGTTGCTTCGTCCTGCCCTGGCAACAGGCCCTGCAACACCGATTCGACCTGGTTCTCGACGCGAGCAGGAGTGACACGGATCCCGCGAACGGCCCGCTGCTGGTCACCCCGCACGGTGCGGGGGCGCTGCGCTCTCGTCTCCGCCCCCGCAAAGGTGGCGCGGGAGCACTGCCAACGCACGGGCTGGTTCGGGAGGAGCTCATCAAGCACGGCCGGGTCATTCCGTCATCGCTGGTTCTCAGCACCGACGAGGAGCTCGATGCCTTGCGCTCGTCCTGCCCGGAAGCCCTGTCCGCTGCGTTGGTCGCAGGTGACCTGTGCCTGGATCGCATGGACGCGAGCCGGCCGTTTCGCCCGCACTACCGGTACGCGCTCGGCGTTCGCGAAGACCAAATACTCGTCGTGATCAGCTCCACGTGGTCCACCGAGTCGTTGTTCTGCCAACGTCTGGAGATGTACCGACGGGCCGTGGACGAACTGGATCCCGATCGGTACCGGGTGGCGGCGGTAGTGCATCCGAACGTGTGGACCGTGCACGGCAGACGGCAGGTCCGGGCCTGGTTATCGGAGTGCACCGGACGCGGAATGGCGCTCCTGCCGCCGGAAGAAGGTTGGCGCGGTGCGATGGTCGCCGCCGACGCCGTTCTGGGGGACCACGGATCGACCACCCAGTACGCAGCAGCATTCGGAACACCCACCCGGTTGGCGACGTTCCCCGACGACAACGTCCGACGTGGCGGACCGGCCGAAAGCCTCGCCAGGCTGGTGCCCCGCTACGAAGAGGACCGTCCGCTCGCCGAACAGATCGACGAGACCATCGCCACGGCGCGTCCCGAGATCACCGAGAGGATGCGCGCCCTGCTCACCTCCCGCCCCGGGAGAAGCGCACGCATCCTCCGGCAGGAGATGTACCGGCTCCTGGGCTTGACGGAGCCGACACACAACGCACCCCTCGCTCCAGTTCCCCTCCCCAGGCCGGTCCCCGCGGCTTTGAGCATCGCGATTCCGGAGGTGCGCTGATGCTCAGCGATCACATCCGCCGTCGATTCGCGGCGCCGCCCCCCGCTGCTCACTCCTTCACACGACGGTCTCTGCGCTGCACCGAACGTGCTGCAGGAACCCTGTCGGTGAGTTGGCAACGGTACCGTTCGTCGAACTCGGATTTCTCGATGTGCGACCTCTCGGCGGCTTCCGCGCGATGGAGGCCGTGCGCTGACGTCCTCTTGGCGCGTTCAGGACTCGCATCGGCCTTCGACGACGCAGCAGAGCTGCACCAGCGGTTCCCGGCATCCGCCTTAATCGTCACCCGAACCAGCGCGACCACCTGCCTCCTGACCACCCCGATTTCGGCGTTGCACGTGGGTTGTCCACCGCTCGGCCCCTTGTCCGGCTGGTTGTGCGGCATCGTCGCCGGGTATCTGCTGACGTCGAATTCGGACTGTGCCGATCCGGCCTCGCCTCCGGTCCGGGGAGAAGCACGTGGGGGTTCAGCGCTCCGAGGTGCCCGTCCCTTGATTCAGGCGCATTTGGATCGACGCGGCGGAGGGGTGCTGCGATTGGCGGTAGAGCCCCTCGGCGATCTCCAAGTGTTCCCGTGCACTCGCGGCGTCGCCCCCTCTTTCGGCGACCGTGGCGAGTTCGACGTGGACGTCAGCCACGTATGAGGGCGATCCTGAATCGGCCATCCCTTCCAGCGACGCACGCAGCGCGTCCCCTGCTTCTTCCAGCCGTCCTTCCTCGAGCTGAATCCGTCCCAGAACGGTGAGCGCTCGTGCGCGGCCGCGTTGATCGCCGATCTCGGAGAGGAGATCGATCGATTGCCTGAGGTGTTCGACCGCCTCCTCGTACCGGTGGAGATCAGCGAGGACCGCACCGAGGCGTCGCAGCCGCAATGCGATGCTGCGGCGGTTCCCGGCCCCTTCGGCCAGCCGGAGAGCGCGTCGCAGGTATGCGAGCGCCTCGTCGAAGCGCTTCTCGCCGCGAGCGGCCTTGGCGAGCTGTGAAAGCGCGGTGGAGATGCTGTTGGCGTGGCCGGTCTCCTCCGCCAAGGACAACGCGGGCGCGCACACGTCGGCTGCCTCCTCATACCGCCCCAGATCGAGGTAGGCGAATCCGAGCTGGCATCGGACGCGAACCTCCCCGAGCGGAGAACCGACCCGCTCGGCAGCTCCGAGAGCGGCGCGATGGGACTGGATCCAGTCGTCGTACCACTTCCGGTACAAGAAGAAGCTCCACATCACCTCGCACCACTGCCACACCAATTCATCCCATCCGAGCTGCAACCCCGAGTGGAGGACGGCCAGCAGGTTGCTGCGCTCCCGCTCGTACCAGTCCAACGCGGCTTCTGCGGAGGCGAATCCGGCCGAACGGTCCGTCGCCGAACGGTCCGTATCGGACGCGAAAATCGATCCCAGGCGCTCGCGCAACGGGTTCACCGCTCGGTCCGCCTCCGCCGCACGTCCCAGGTACCAGCACATCGCAAGCCGACGGGCCGCATCGCGCTGCTCCGCTGAGTCCTCACGCTCGCCGCATAGCCGAGCGTGCGCACGGATCAAGTCGTGGAAGCGGAAGCGACGAGATTCCTTCTCCACCAGAAGATTCGCCTCCACCAGCTCCCACACCGGATCACGAACGTCGTCAACGTGCGGCCCCACCACAGCTCGAACCAGCTCGGAGGAGAAATCTTCACCCGGGCACACGGACAACGCACGGTAGACGAAGGCGGCCTGCTCGGATACGGCCTCGTAGCTGAGGTCGAACACCGACTCCATTGACACGTCATCGTGCAAGGACAATGCCGAAAATCGATCGTCCACACTACTCAACTGCTCTACGACATCCGATATCGACCAGCCAGGATGGGTTGACATCCGGGCGCCGACGACCACGATCGCCAAGGGAAAACCACTGCACAGGCGCACTAGTTCCAGCGCGATCTCCGGCTCACCGTCCACGCGGTTCTCCCCGATCACTTCCGCGAGTAGCCGCATGCCCGAACTTTCCGCCAGTGGCCCGACGTCCAGGAAGCGAGCACCGTCCAGCGCCAATCCCGCAAGCCGGGCGCTGCTGGTCACCACCACCAACGAGCCGGGTGAGTTCGGCAACAACGCACGCACTTGGGCGGCCGATGTGGCGTTGTCGAGCAACACCTGCAACGAGCGACCCGCGGTCATCGACCGGTACAACCCTATTCGATCGGCGGGCTCGATCGGGATGGATTCGGACGGAACCCCCAGCGAACGCAGAAAACGACCGAGAATCTCACTCGCCGAAACAGGCTCGCCTGACCCGTCAGTGCCGAGTTCCGCGTACAGCTGCCCTTCGGGAAACTCATCCGACCGGGAGTGCATCCAAGACGCGGCCAGTGCGGTCTTACCGATACCTCCTGACCCGCTCAGCGCAGCGACGGTCAACCTCCGATCCCCCCGCGACAGCCAGCCATCGAGCACCCCGAGCTCGTGGTTACGGCCGAGTAGAGGGTCCGGCCCGTACGGGACCTCGTGCGGGAGGGGGACGTCACCGCTCGCCGAAACCGCGTGGAAGTGCACGTTGCCGTGCACGACGCCGGTCTGGACGACCGATCCGCGCACGTCGGCGGACGTGGAATTCCGGACGCCTTGTCGGTCGCCTCGGCCCCGACTCTGGCCCGCTGACTCCTCGGGCATCCCATCCCCCTCGATTTGCAGACGCACCGCCGAACCATTCAAACACCGCGTACATCCCAGCAAAACCGCAACCGAGATGAATTTAGCACTCAACTCACTCACCCGATCGGACCATCCATCGTGGCGAACAAACAACCCCCGGCCACAAATCAATTCCACGAGATACTTTCGAAGACGCCATTCCCCACAATCGATCCGCTAGATGCAGATATCGGCATCAGCCGCGCGCAACCCGTGCCGGACGGGCAAAGCCTCCGGAGGTACGCGATCGCCGAAGGGTTACGGCCAAGAGAGGCAAAGTGGTGATCCGGTAGCGCTCGGCGATCCGACGGGTCTCGACGACGAGTTCGAGCAGCTGGGAACGCAGTACTCGGGAAGGTTCGCGCCTTCGTTCTCCAAGACGAGTGGGACGGCGCGGCGCGCGGCGAGCCACGGCTTCGCCTCCTCGGGGCCGTCGGCGACGACCATTTCGGCGCCCTCCGCGGTGCTGGGCAACGACCCCGACGCCCCGGTCTGGGTGATCGCGGTGTGTCTGTCGCGTTCTTCGCGCAGGGGACGAACACCATCGGCTGTACGCTGGCCTCGGAGATCGCCGCGCTGCGGATGATGGGACTCTCCGGAAGCGTGTTCGGATTCTTCCCGAACCTCGGTGGCGCTACGGTGCCGATCGTGGTCGGCACGATCCTCGACCTCACCGGCTCCTTCAACAGGACGCTGCTGTTCGTCGCCGCGCTGGCCGTGGTGGAGTTGCTGGCCTACCTCGTGCTCATCGACGAGGTGGACCGCCTCGAACCGAGGTCCGCTGTCCGAGCACCGACCGCTCCCGTCCAGGAGGTCCGCTGATGCCCCTTCCCTTCCACCCGTCCGACGGCGATCCGGTGCCGCCCGCGCTGCGCGGGTTCGCCAGCGCGCACGCGCACCTCGTGGAGCTGCGCGAGGGACCGGCCCATCTCGTCGCCCGGCACCGCGATCCGGCCCGCCGGGTCGGCCTGGTCTCCGGCGGCGGTTCCGGGCACGAGCCGTTGCACGCCGGGTTCCTCGGCCGCGGGATGCTCGACGCCGTGGCACCGGGCAGCGTGTTCGCCTCCCCGCACAACAAGCAGGTGCTCGCGGCCAGCCGCGCCGCCGCCGGGCCGGACGGCGTCGTGCACGTGGTGAAGAACTACACCGGGGACCGGATCAACTTCGGCATCGCCGCGGAGCGCCTGCGCCTGGAAGGCGTGCAGGTCCGGCGGGTGCTGGTGGACGACGACCTGGCCACCGAATCGGCCGACACGGCGACCGGGCGGCGCGGCACCGCGGCGACGGTCGTGGTGGAGAAGCTGCTGGGCGCGGCGGCGGACACCGGACTGGGCCTCGACGAGCTCGCCGAGCTGGGCGGGCGGTTCGCCGCGGCCTCGCGCAGCCTCGCGGTCGCGTCCCGCGCGCAGACCTCCGCGCACACCGGGGAACCGTCGTTCGCGCTCGACGCCGGGGAGCTGGAGCACGGCGTCGGCATCCACGGCGAGCGGGCCCGCAAGACCGTCGCCCGGCCGCCGCTGGAGGAACTGGTGGAGAAGCTGCTCGACGAGCTCGTCGCCGGGCTGCCGCCGGGGCCGGACCGGGTGGTCGCGGTGCTCAACGGGCTCGGCGGTACCACCCAGCTGGAGCTCTACGGGCTGCACGACCTGGTGTCCGACGGGCTCGCCCGCCGCGGGCTGGAGGTGTCCGGTGCCCTGGTCGGCACCCTGGTGCCCGCGCTGGACATGGCCGGGTTCTCGGTGACGGTGACCAGGATGGAACCGGACTGGTGGTCCTGGTGGACCGCGCCCGCGATCACGCCCGCCTTCCCGCGCACCTCGGAGGAATCATGATCGAGCAGGAGACGGTGCTGCGCCGGTTCGCCGCCGCGGTGGAGGACGCGCACGCGCAGCTGACCGAGCTGGACCAGCGCAGCGGCGACGGCGACTTCGGTGACAACCTGCGCACCGGGGTGCGCACCGCCGTGGCCCGCTTCGACGCCGACGGCGGTTCCGCGCTGGGCGCGCTCGGCGAGGTGTTCCTGGACGAGGTCGGCGGCACCAGCGGCCCGCTGTTCGGGCTGCTGTTCACCGAGATCGCCCGCGGGCTCGCCGAGT
Source organism: Saccharopolyspora sp. 7B (assembly GCF_020177435.1). Classification (NCBI taxonomy): domain Bacteria; kingdom Bacillati; phylum Actinomycetota; class Actinomycetes; order Pseudonocardiales; family Pseudonocardiaceae; genus Saccharopolyspora; species Saccharopolyspora sp. 7B. The sequence goes on from NZ_JAIUKC010000137.1 coordinate 30,254, forward strand.
CCGACGACCTCGCCGGGTTCCGCGCCGGGGCCGGTGCGGGGCTGGCCGCGATCCAGCGGGTCGGGGAGGCCGGGGAGCGCTACCGGGCGCTGGTCGACGCGCTCTCCCCCGCGGTCGACGCCGCCGAGCAGGGCTTTGCGGCCGCCGCCCGCGCCGCCGCCGAGGGCGCGGCGGGCACCGCGCGGCTGCGGGCCCGGATGGGCCGGGCCAGCTACGTCGGCGAGCGGGCGCTCGGCGAACCGGATCCCGGTGCGCTGGGCATCGCCCTCCTGTTCTGGGCGTTCGCCGCCGCCACCGAGCCGGCGGACGCCCCGGCCGCCCCGCTGCCCCGCTGAACGCGAGGTGGCCGGCCCGCTCGCCCGAACTCGCGGTCGAGCGGGCCGCTCACCTGCGGCGCAGCACCTCGCCCGACCCGGATGAGCGGCCCGGTCGGGCGACTGGGCGGTGCGGATCGCCGGAGGCGTGCACGGCTCATCGCGGCTCCGGGGAGTGCTGCTCGTCCGGGTGGGCGGGGAATGAATCAC
>NZ_JAIUKC010000138.1:0-30581 GCF_020177435.1 Saccharopolyspora sp. 7B
CGCGCGGGGGGGCCCCCCCCCGGGGGGGGCGCCCCGGCCCCCCCCCCCCCGGGGCGGGGGCGGGCCCGCGTCCTGTCGGCCGCGGCCGGGGGGGGGCCCCCCCCCCCCCCCCCCCCCCCCCCACCTCCCTGTCCGCAGAGCCGGAGAGAACCGTGCACGTCATCACCGACAACCTGCCCCTCTACCTGAGCGGGCTCCTGCGAACGCTGCAGATATGCCTGTACGCCGGGCTGATCGCGCTGGTCCTGGGGACCGTGATCGCGGCCTTCCGGGTCGCACCGCTGCCCCCGCTGCGCGCCACCGGGACCTCGTGGGTCACCGTGTTCCGCAACTGCCCGCTGACCGTGGTGCTGTTCTTCATGGCCTTCGGGCTGCCCGAACTGGGCCTCAACGGCTCCTACTTCTGGTTCGGCACCATCGGGCTCGCCCTCTACACCTCCGCCTTCGTGTGCGAGGCGATCCGCAGCGGCATCAACGCCGTGCCGCCCGGCCAGGCCGAAGCGGCCCGCGCCATCGGCCTCGGCTTCGGCCAGGTCCTGAGCCTGGTCGTGCTCCCGCAGGCGATCCGCACCGTGGTGCCGCCGCTGGGCAACGTCTTCATCGCGATGATCAAGAACTCGGCGATCGTGGGCGCGTTCGGCGTCGGCGGGGACCTGTTCGCCGTCGGCGACACGCTGACCTCGGCGCGCGGCGAGGCCGTGCTGCCGGTGCTCATCGGCGTGGTGCTCGGCTACCTGGTGATCACGATCCCGGCCGGGCTGCTGCTCGGCGCCCTGGAGCGGAAGGTGGCGATCGCCCGATGACGAACTCCGTGCTCTACGAAGCCCCCGGGCCCGCCGCCAAGCGGCGTTCCCTCCTGCTCAGCGTCGCCGTCGGCGTCGTGCTGGCCGCGGTGCTGGCCTGGGTGCTCTACACCCTCGGCGCCAACGACCAGCTGACCGTCGACAAGTGGGGTCCGCTGATCGACCCGACCGACGGCACCTTCGCCCCGCTGTGGACGCTGATGGGCGTCGGGCTGGGCAACACGCTGCTGACCGCCGTGCTGGCGATGGCGTTCTCGCTGCTGGTCGGCACGCTGCTGGCGGTGTCCCGCATCGTCGCGGCCCGCTGGTACCGGTGGGCAGTCGTCGGCGTCGTCGAGCTGCTGCGCGGCGTGCCGGTGGTCATCGCGGTGTTCTTCGCCAGCCGGGTGCTGCCCTCGTTCGGGCTGGACATGTCGGTGATGTGGTACCTGGTCATCGGCCTCACCGCGTACAACTCGGTGATCATCGCCGAGATCGTGCGGGCCGGGATCCAGTCGTTGCCGCGCGGTCAGGGCGAAGCCGCCTACGCGATCGGGATGCGGCGCTCGCAGGTGCTGCGCACCGTGCTGCTGCCGCAGGCGTTCCGGGCGATGCTGCCCGCGCTGATCAGCCAGCTCGTAGTGATCGTGAAGGACACCTCGCTGGGCTTCATCATCTCGTACGTCGACGTGGTGCGGCAGGGGCAGATCGTCATCCAGAACCTGAACAACCCGATCCAGACGTACTTCGTCATCGGCGTGCTGTTCGTGGTGCTCAACTACGCGCTGAGCCGGGCGGCGGTCTACACCGAGCGCAGGCTCAGCCAGGGCCGCAAGGGTGGCGGCACCGCCGCCCGCGCCGCCCAGGCCCAGGCCGCGGAGTGATCCGGTCCCGCCCCGTCCCGCCTCAGCGCGGGGCGGGGCGGGCCTGCACGCCCTCCGCCGCGAGGGTCTCGTCGTAGGCGCGCTGCCAGGTGCCGTCGCCCACCGCGGCGTCGAGCGCGGCGGTGATCCGGTCGTGCAGCGCTTCATCGCCGGACTTGATGCCCAGGTAGTGCTCGGTCCCGTCCGCGGTCACCGCGTACGGGCCGACCGCGTCGACGCCCGACTCGCCCGGTTCGGCCCCGCCGACCAGCAGGTCCACCTCACCGCGCGCCAGCGAACCGTCGCGCAGCGTCGGCGGCAGCATCCGGTAGGAGATCTGGGTCCGCGGGTCCAGGCCCAGCCCCTGCGCCACGAGCTCGGCCACCTCCACGTCGAAACCGCGGTAGCGGCTGCCGTCGCGGGTGGCGAACCGGGGTTCCTCGGCGCGCAACCCCACCAGCAGCGAGCCGCGCTGGCGCACCTCCTCCAGCGTCGCCGAGCCGCCCAGCTCGACCGGCGGCGGGGGTGCGGCACCGGGCCGCGGGGACGCGGCCGGCGGGGCCACCGGGGCGGGAGTGCTCGGCGGCGGCTGCTCCGGTTCACCAGTGCCCGCCGAACATCCGGCCAGGGCCATTCCGCCAGCGAGCACCACTGCCACCACTCCCGTGCGCATGCGCACCATCCTGCCAGCCGAGCGGATCACGGCGGGGCGCGTCGGCGAACGCGCCGCACCCGTCCGGGGCGCTGGGAAAACCCCAGAACCCGGTTCGGGACGGCGGGGCGATGGGGCTTGCCGGGTGCTCCGGCAGCACTGCCACGCGGTGCGGAGCACCGCAGCTCAACGGCACAGCGAACGGTGAGTACATCCGCTAGTCATCCGAACGACAGGTAGTGTTCACACTCGCAACGAATTCTGGATCGGTTTTGACTTCCCCGTCACACCCGTTAGTGTGGCTGCCGTCACGAAGGCGCCAACGTCGTCGCCCCGCACAGCGCTCATCAGCACTGATCGCTCAGGAGGCGAGGAATGGCGACGCACGCGGCCATCCATCCCGTCGTTGCTCGGGTCACCGAGCGCATCGCGCAGCGCAGCGCGCGCACCCGGCGCGAGTACCTCGAACGCATCGACTCCGCCGCCGCCGACGGCCCGACCCGCGCCGGGATGCCCTGCAGCAACCTGGCCCACGGCTTCGCGGGCTGTAGCGGCGCCGACCGGATCGCGGTGCGCGGCGAGACCAAGCCGGGCGTGGCGATCGTGTCGGCGTACAACGACATGCTCTCCGCACACCAGCCCTACGACGAATACCCCGCGTGGATCAAGGACGCGGTGCGCGACGCGGGCGGCGTCGCCCAGTTCGCCGGCGGCGTCCCCGCCATGTGCGACGGCATCACCCAGGGCCGCGCGGGCATGGAACTGTCGCTGTTCTCCCGCGACGTGATCGCGATGGCCACCGGCGTCGCGCTCTCCCACGAGATGTTCGACGGGGCGCTGCTGCTCGGCGTGTGCGACAAGATCGTGCCCGGGCTGCTCATCGGTGCACTCGCCTTCGGCCACCTGCCGACGATCCTGGTGCCGGCCGGACCGATGCCCTCCGGGTTGCCCAACGGCGAGAAGAGCCGCATCCGGCAGCTGTTCGCCGAGGGCAAGGCGACCCGCGAAGACCTCCTCGAAGCCGAATCGGCCTCCTACCACTCCCCCGGCACCTGCACCTTCTACGGCACCGCGAACTCCAACCAGCTCGTCGTCGAAGTGATGGGGCTGCACCTGCCCGGCTCCAGCTTCGTCGCGCCCGGCACCCCGCTGCGGCGCGCCCTCACCGACGAGGCCTCGCGGCGCGTCGTGCAGCTCGCCCGCGGCGAGGAGCGCACCCCGATCGGCCGGTTGCTCGACGAACGAGCCCTGGTCAACGGCGTCGTCGCGCTGCTCGCCACCGGCGGCTCCACCAACCACACGCTGCACCTGCCCGCCATCGCCGCCGCCGCGGGCATCGAACTCACCTGGGACGACTTCGCCGAGCTCTCCGCCGTCGTGCCCTCCCTGTCGCGGGTCTACCCCAACGGCTCCGCCGACATCAACCACTTCGCCGCCGCCGGAGGCGTGCAGACCCTCATCGGCCAGCTGCTCGACGCCGGACTGCTGCACCCCGACGTGCACACCGTCGCCGGGTACGGACTCGACCGGTACCGGCAGCAGCCGTTCCTCGACGACGGCGAGCTGGTGTGGCGCGATGCCCCCGCCGACAGCCTCGACCCGGACGTGCTGCGCGGCGTCGACGACCCGTTCGCGCCCGACGGCGGGCTGCGCGTGCTGCGCGGCAACCTCGGCAGCTCGGTCATCAAGGTCTCCGCGGTCAAGCCGGAGCACCGCGTCGTCACCGCGCCCGCGCGCGTCTTCGACGACCAGCACCGGTTCACCGAGCTGTTCCGCACCGGCGAACTCGACCACGACGTCGTGGTCGTCATCCGCAACCAGGGGCCGCAGGCCAACGGCATGCCCGAGCTGCACGGGCTCACCCCCGCGCTCGGCGTGCTCATGGACCGCGGACACCAGGTCGCGCTGGTCACCGACGGACGCATGTCCGGGGCCTCCGGCAAGATCCCCGCCGCCATCCAGCTCACCCCCGAAGCCACCGCGGGCGGACCGCTCGCGCGGGTGCGCGACGGCGACATGGTCCGGCTCGACGCCGAGAACGGCACCCTCGAAGTGCTCGTCGGCGACGACGACTTCGCCGCCCGCGAACCCGCCCCCGGCGCCGTCACCACCCAGCACGGCACCGGCCGCGAACTGTTCGCCGCCTTCCGCCACGCCGTCGGCCGCGCCGACCAGGGCGCTAGCGTGTTCGCACCGCAGCAGCGCACCGACGCGCCGAGCGACCTGCCCGTCTGATCCGCCCGTCCGAAGGACCGCGGGCGGCGCAGGACGACCGACCGCCCGCACCGGCGCTTACCGAGAACAGGTGAACACCGCCATGAACACTGCCTCCGAAGTGCTCGAGCTCAGCCCCGTCGTGCCCGTCGTCGCCCTCGACGACGTCGCCCACGCGGTGCCGCTCGGCCAAGCCCTGCTGCGCGGCGGCATCCGCACCATCGAAGTCACCCTGCGCACCCCCGCGGGTCTGCCCGCCATCGAACGGCTCGCCGCGGAAGTCCCGGAGATCGTCGTCGGGGCGGGCACCATCACCGAGGTCGGCCAGGCCGACAAGGCGCGCGAAGCCGGCGCCCGGTACATCGTCACGCCCGGCGCCACCGACCGGCTGCTCGACGACGTGGACGCCACCGGACTGCCCTACCTCGCGGGAGTCAGCACCGTCGCCGAGGCGATGCGGCTCGCCGAGCGCGGGGTGACCGCGATGAAGTTCTTCCCCGCCGAACCCAGCGGCGGGGTGCCGTACCTCAAGTCCATCGCCGGGCCGCTGCCGCAGCTGCGGTTCTGCCCCACCGGCGGCATCAGCGTCGACAACGCGGGCCGCTACCTGGCGCTGCCCAACGTGGGCTGCGTCGGCGGCTCGTGGCTGGCGCCGAAGCAGCTGCTCGCCGCCGGGCAGTGGGGACAGGTCGAAGCGCTGGCGCGGCAAGCCGCGGCGCTGGGTTGATCCGGTCGGCGCTGGGTTGATCCGGTCGGCGCTGGGCTGATCCGATCGGCCTCGGGCGGTTCGGGTCGGCTCAGACCGGCGGGGCGAGTGCTGATCCGCTGGCCCCGGGGGACTCCGGTGCTGATCCGGTCGCCCTCGGGGCGGCTCTGGTGCTGGTCCGGCGCCGCAGCGATCCGCGGGCGGGGCCGATCCGCCCGGGACGGGCCCGCCGACGGCGCGGTCCTCCCGCGAACGCGGTAGCCGCCGTCCCCTCCGCAGGCGATCCGGCCCGCCCGCGGCGGCTCGTAGCGTCGGGAGGACCTCGACGCTGGGACGGTCACCGAATGCACCTGCGCGCCAACCGACACCGCTCGCCGGAGCCGCACCGCCGGCCCCGGCGAGCGCTCGGCGCCCTGCTGCTCGCCGCGCTCCTCGGCATCGCCGGGGCCAGCCCCGCCAGCGCCGAACCGGACCGCACCCCCGGCTCGGGGACCGTCGTCAGCTTCACCTTCGACGACGGCAGCGTCTCGCAGACCTCCGGCGCCGAAGTGCTGCAGCGGCACGGCATGCGCGGCACCTTCTACATCATCTCCGGTGCCATCGGCAGCCCCGGCTACCTCGGTCACGACGAGCTGCGGCGGATCGCCGACGCCGGACACGAGATCGGCGGGCACACCGTCACCCACCCCGACCTCACCTCCGTCAGCCCCGACGAGATGCGCAGGCAGATCTGCGACGACCGGGCCAACCTGGAGCAGTGGGGCTACCAGGCCACCTCGTTCACCACGCCGTTCAACGAAACCGACCAGAACGTGCGGAAGGCCGTGCAGGACTGCGGCTACAACAGCGCCCGCACCATGGGCGGTCTGCGCGCGCCCGGCGACTGCGCCGACTGCCCCGCCGCCGAATCCACCCCGCCCGCCGACCCGTACGAGATCCGCTCCCCCGGCATGATCCGGCGCGAGACCACCGTCGACGACCTCAAGGAGGCGGTGACCCGCGCCGATGACGCAGGTGGCGGGTGGGTACCGCTGGTGCTGCACCAGACCTGCGAGATGTGCGGGCCCCTCGGGCTCAACCCGCGGGTCCTCGACGAGTTCGCGGGCTGGCTGCACGACCGCGGGACCCCGGTGCGCACCGTGCACGAGATCGTCGGCGGCCGGGTCGCACCCGTGCACCGGGCGTCCCCGCCGCAGGACCGAGACCGGCCGGTCAACGCGTCGCTCGAACACGCCGGGCCGGACGGGCTCCCGATCGGCTGGGAGACCGGCGGCTGGGGGACGAACACGCCGGTGTGGACCAGGACCCGCGACGCGCACGAAGGGCGGTGGGCGCAACGCCTGGACATGACCCGGTTCACCGACGGCGACGCGAAACTCATGTCGACGCTGGACCTCGGCGAGTACTCGCTGCCCGCGCACACCGGGCACAACTACACCCTCAGCACCTGGTACAAGTCGACGGCGCCCACCCAGCTCGCCGTGTACTACCGGGACCGGGTCGGGCAGTGGCGCTACTGGGTGGCCGGACCGACCTTCGCGCCCGCCGAGCAGTGGTCGAGGGCGCACTGGACGACCCCGCCGGTTCCGGAGGAGGCGACCGGGCTCAGCTACGGGCTCGCCCTGTTCTCGCCGGGTTCGGTCACCACCGACGACTACCAGGTGCGGGTCGACGCGAAGGCCACCAACGAGAGCTCCTGCCGCGAACTGGACTGGTGGGTCCCGCGGCGGTGGCTGTGCCCGTGACCGGCCGGGGAACGGGGTGAGCTCGCATGCCGCTGCCCCGGACGCGCGCGGTGGCGGCGCTGACCGCGGCCCTGATCACCGCTTCCTGCGCGGGAGGTGAGCAGGTGCCCGGCCGCCAGTACCCCTGGCACACCGGCATCGTGGCGACCACGTTCTTGGTCGGTGAAGTGCTCGACCCGGACGCCTCCGACGGCAGCCAGGTGATCTCCACCTACGACGCGGCGTGGCAGGAGCACTACGGCGGCTGCGACGGGGTGCTGGTCGACGGCCGGTGCGAGACGGAGCCGCGGACGGCGCACAACGGGTACTTCCCGACCCGGATGGCACCGCGGGAGAACCCGTTCTACCTGGACCTGCCGTTCGACGACCTGAACGATCCGATCGCCTTCGCGCAGCGCGCCGAGGTGGTGCCGTGGAGCCGCGATCCGGGCTACGCCGGGCGCGAGCGGGACCGCGCGTTCAGCTACCTGAAGAACCGCTGGGTGCAGCTCACCAGGGGCGACGCGGTCTGCTACGGGCAGGTGCAGGACGCGGGGCCCGCCGAGTACCACGACGCCCGCTACGTGTTCGGGCCCGACGACGCGCGACCGGTGAACACCCGGTTCAACGGGGCGGGACTGGACGTGTCCCCCGCGTTGAACGGCTGCCTCGGGTTCACCCGGCTCAACGGCGCGCAGGACCGGGTGAACTGGCGCTTCGTGGAGGAGTCCGACGTGCCCGGCGGACCCTGGCGGCGCATCGTCACGACGTCACCGCCGACGCTGTACTGACCGGCGTGCGACCCGCCCGGGATCAGGCCGCGAGCTCGTCGGTGATCAGGGCGAGGGCGTCCGGGATGGAGTCGACGACCGGCACCCCCGCCGGTTCCAGCGCGGACCGGCTCATCACGCCCGTCGTCACCAGCACGCAGCCGGTGCCGACCTTGTCGGCGGCGAGCGCGTCGTCGAGGACGTCGCCGATGAGCACCACGTCCGCCGGCCGCAACCGCTGCGCGGCGAGGTGGTGGTCCAGGTGCTCGGCCTTGGCGCCGCCGCCCACCTCGGTGCGCAGCCCGTCGACGCGCTCGAACAGCGGCAGCAGCTCCAGCTCGGTGATCAACGGGACCAGTTCGTCGTGGAACCACATCGACAGCAGCGACTGGGTGCGCCCGGCCGCCGACCAGCTGTGCAGTTCGTCCGGCACGCCCGGGGCGAGCCGCGCCGTGTGCAGCAGTTCCCGGTAGTGCTCGTGGTAGAGCACGTCCAGCTTGTTCCAGTCCGCTTCGGTCAGCGGACGCTCCAGCAGCCGCTCGTAGCACTGCTGCAGCGGGCGGCTGAACACCGTCCGCCAGTGCTCCAGGTCGATCGGGTCCCTGCCGAACTCGGCGCAGACCGCGTTCACCGCCGCGACCACGGCGTCGTTGTCGTCGAGCAACGTGCCGTTCCAGTCCCACACGATGTGCCGTGCCGCCGTTCCCGCGCCACCACCGACTCGCATGTCACCCCTGTCGATCGACTCCGGACGTCCGAGCGGGCAGCCTAGCGAAGACCGGTGATCTCCGAATCCACCCGCCGGGCGCGTGCTGCGTCACCTCGGGTGCCGTCCGGACCTGGCCGCCCCCGCTCAGGACAGGTCCGGGTCGTCCGCTCGCCCGAGTTCGTCCTTCGCGACCCGGAAGGCGAGGCCTTCGGAGTAGCCCTTGCGCGCGAGCATGCCGACGAGCCGGCGCAGCAGCTTCTCCTGGTCGTCGACCCGGGCGGAGCGGAGCTTGCGGCGCACCAGCTCCCGCGCCCGCTCCTCCTCGGCGTCCGGGTCCACCGCGGAGAGCGCCTCGGCGACGAGGTGCTCCTCGACGCCCTTGCGGCGCAGCTCGTAGCCGAGCGCCTTGCGGCCCAGGCCTTGGTTGCGCTGGCGCTCGTTGACCCAGGCCTCGGCGAACTCGGCGTCGTCGACCAGGCCCGCGTCGACGAACTTCTGCAGCACCGCGTCCGCGACGTCCTCGTCGATCTCCTTGCGCAGCAAGGCGTTCCGCAGTTCGGAGCGGCGGCGGGCGCGCACCGCCAGCAGCCGGTACACGATGTCGCGGGCCGAGGCCTCCGGGGACTGCGGCACGCCCGGCGGACGTTCCTCGCGGCGCTGCCCGCCACGCCGACCGCTCGGTGCGGGTTCGGGTTCGCCGAGTTCGGGTTCGCCGAGTTCGGGTTCGCCGGTGACCAGCTCGCTGCGGCGACGGCGCTTGCCGGTACGCGCGGCGGAACCGTCCGCCGACACGAACTCGGCGGACGCGCCGGTGTCCGGCGAGCTCGCCGCACCGGAGCCGGATTCCGCGGCATCGTCCGGCGAACGGGGCGCGTGGTCCGTGCTGCGCCACACGCCTCGCCCGCCGGAACCGCTGCGCCGCCGAGCCACCGAGCCGGCCCGCTGCCCGCGGGAACCGGCCCGGGAGGACTCGTCGTCCCAGGGCGAACGGGCGGAGTCGTCGTCTTCCGGCACGAGCGGGCTCAGAACTCGACGGGAGCCGGTTCCGCGGCCTGCTCGTCGTCGAGCTTGGCCCCGATGCCGAGCTTCTCCTTGATCCGCTTCTCGATCTCGTTCGCCACGTCCGGGTTCTCCCGCATGAACTTGCGGGCATTCTCCTTGCCCTGGCCCAGCTGGTCGCCCTCGTACGTGTACCAGGCACCGGACTTGCGGATGATGCCCTGCTCCACGCCCATGTCGATCAGCGAACCCTCGCGGCTGATCCCGATGCCGTAGATGATGTCAAACTCGGCCTGCTTGAACGGCGGCGCGGTCTTGTTCTTCACCACCTTGACCCGGGTGCGGTTGCCCACCGCGTCGGAGCCGTCCTTGAGCGTCTCGATCCGTCGCACGTCCAGCCGCACCGAGGAGTAGAACTTCAGCGCCTTGCCACCGGTGGTCGTCTCCGGGCTGCCGAACATGACGCCGACCTTCTCGCGGAGCTGGTTGATGAAGATCGCGGTGGTCTTGGCGTTGTAGAGCGCGGAGGTGAGCTTGCGCAGCGCCTGGCTCATCAGCCGGGCCTGGAGGCCGACGTGGCTGTCGCCCATCTCGCCCTCGATCTCGGCGCGGGGCACCAGCGCGGCCACCGAGTCGATCACGATGCAGTCCAGCGCACCGGAGCGGATCAGCATGTCCGCGATCTCCAGCGCCTGCTCACCGGTGTCGGGCTGGGAGACCAGCAGCGCGTCGGTGTCCACCCCGATCGACTTGGCGTACTCCGGGTCCAGCGCGTGCTCGGCGTCGATGAACGCGGCGGTGCCGCCGAGCTTCTGGGCGTTGGCCACCGCGTGCAGCGCGACCGAGGTCTTACCGCTGCTCTCCGGGCCGTAGATCTCCACGATGCGACCCCGTGGCAGGCCGCCGATCCCCAGCGCCACGTCCAGCGAGATGGACCCGGTGGGGATGACCTCGACCGGCGCCCGCGACTCGTCGCCGAGCCGCATCACCGATCCCTTGCCGTACTGCTTGTCGATCTGGGCGAGGGCCAGTTCGAGCGCCTTGCCCTTGTCCGGTGTCGCTGCCATCGGGGGTCCACCTCGGTCAAGTCGGACTTCGTCGTGTGCGCACGACGCTACGGGTTGGGACCGACACTCCGGTGGATGCCCTGGCCACCCGGTCGCCCGTTCTCCGGCGACGGGGCCCGGTCGAACACCGAGGTCCGGTCCGCGCATCCGATCATAGGCGAACGGATGTTCGATCACCGAGCCGACACGCCAACCCTGTCACCCTTGCGTGTGAAGAACGGGTTCAGCGGCGCGCGGCCGGGACCTCGAAGACGTCGCACAGCGCCAACCACACCTGCTTCGGCGAGTACCCGGCCTCCAGGGCCTGGTCCGCGGTGCGGCCGCCGAGCGTCGACAGCACGTGGTCCTCGGCGAGCATCTCGGCGCGCAGCCTGCCGAACTCCTCGGCCATGCGTTCGCGGAAATCGGTGTGTCGCATCGCGACCAGCCTACCGAGCGCACCGCCGGGTACCGTCGAGGTGTGCTGCCGATGCAAGCGGATCCGACCGGCCTCTCCAGCCCGCTGGGCCAGCTGGTGATCGCCGCGATGCTGCTGGTCGCGATCGTCGTCACCCTCCGCTGGCTCTGGCAGAACCGCCGCCGCTGAGGCCCCCCGCGCGGCGACCGGCGCCGGCTGTCGGTCCGCTGGTCCAGCATGGAGGGGTGGACGACGTGCTGGACCGCTTCTCCCCCGCCACCCGCGACTGGTTCCGGGGCGCCTTCGACGCGCCGACGCGGGCGCAGGACGGGGCGTGGCGGGCGATCGGCGCCGGGGAGCACGCGCTGGTCGTGGCGCCCACCGGCTCCGGCAAGACCCTGGCCGCGTTCCTGTCCGCGCTGGACGGCCTGGCCACCGCACCGCTCCCGGAGGACCCGAAGCGGCGCTGCCGCGTGCTGTACGTGTCGCCGCTGAAGGCGCTGGCGGTGGACGTGGAGCGCAACCTCCGCGCCCCGCTCGCCGGGATCCGGCAGGCCACCCAGCGCCGCGGCGCGGCCCCGCCGGAGATCCGGGTGGGGATGCGCACCGGCGACACCCCGGCCGCCGAGCGGCGCACCTTCACTCGCACTCCCCCCGACGTGCTGGTGACCACGCCCGAATCGCTGTTCCTGCTGCTCACCTCGGCCGCGCGGGAGTCGCTGCGCGGCGTGGAAGCGGTGATCGTCGACGAGGTGCACGCGGTGGCGGGCACCAAGCGCGGCGCGCACCTGGCGCTGTCGCTGGAGCGGCTGGACGAGTTGCTGGCCGCGCCGGCGCAGCGCATCGGGCTGTCCGCGACGGTCCGCCCGGTCTCGGAGGTGAGCACGTTCCTCGGCGGCGGCCGACCGGTGCGCACCGTGCAGCCCGAGCACCCCAAGCAGGTCGAGGTGACCGTGGAGGTACCGGTCCCGGACCTCGCCGAGCTCGGGCAGCCGGCAGGCGAGGTGGACGGCCCGGCCGCCGGCGAGCAGCCGCGCACGTCCATCTGGCCGTCGGTGCAGGAACGCGTCCTGGACCTGGTCGACCGGCACCGCTCCACCATCGTGTTCGCCAATTCGCGGCGGCTCGCCGAGCGCCTCACCGCGGGCATCAACGAGCTCGCCACCGAACGCGCCGGGGAGGCCGCCGAACCGGACCGGTTCCCCGCGGAGGCGGTCGGCGGCTCCGGGATCACCACCGGCGCCGCCGTGGTGGTGGCGCGGGCGCACCACGGCTCCATGTCGAAGGACCAGCGCTCCGTCGTGGAGGAGGAGCTCAAGTCCGGCCGGTTGCCGTGCGTGGTGGCGACGTCCTCGCTGGAGCTGGGCATCGACATGGGCGCGGTGGACCTGGTGGTGCAGGTCGAGGCGCCGCCGAGCGTGGCGTCCGGGATGCAGCGCGTCGGTCGCGCCGGGCACCAGGTGGGCGCGGTCTCGCGCGGGGTGGTGTTCCCGAAGTTCCGCGGTGACCTGGTGAGCTGCGCGGTGGTGGCGGAACGGATGGCGGCCGGGCTCATCGAATCGCTGTCGTTCCCGCGCAACCCGCTGGACGTGCTGGCCCAGCAGGTGGTGGCGATGGTGGCGGTGGAGCCGTGGCCGCTGGAGTCGCTGGCACGCGTGGTGCGGCGGGCGGCCCCGTTCGCGGGGCTGCCGGATTCGGCGCTGCACGCGGTGCTGGACATGCTGGCGGGCCGCTACCCGAGCGAGGAGTTCGGGGAGCTGCGGGCCCGGGTCGTGTGGGACCGGGTGCAGGACGAGCTGCGGGCCAGGCCGGGTGCGCAGCGGCTCGCGGTGACCTCCGGCGGCACCATCCCGGACCGCGGCCTGTTCACCGTGACGACGCCGGGCGACGAGGAGGCCGGGCGCGGCGGGGTGCGGGTCGGCGAGCTCGACGAGGAGATGGTCTACGAGTCGCGGGTGGGCGACACGTTCCTGCTGGGCACCTCGTCGTGGAAGGTCCAGGACATCACCCACGACCGGGTGATCGTGGTGCCCGCGCCGGGGCAGGCCGCGCGGATGCCGTTCTGGAAGGGCGATTCGCCGGGGCGCCCGCTGGAGCTGGGCCGGGCGCTGGGCGCGTTCGTGCGGGAGCTGGTGGCCGCGGACCGGGACGACGCGGTCGAGCGGATGGCGCGGGCCGGGCTGGACGAGTGGGCGCGGGACAACCTGCTGGCGTACCTGGCCGAGCAGCGGGAGGCGACGCGGCACGTCCCGGACGACCGCACGATCGTGGTGGAGCGGTTCCGCGACGAGCTCGGCGACTGGCGGATGGTGGTGCACTCGCCGTTCGGCGCGCAGGTCAACGGCCCGTGGGGGCTGGCGATCGGTGCCCGGTTGCGGGAGCGGCGCGGGATCGATCCGCAGGTGGCGTCCTCGGACGACGGGATCGTGGTGCGGCTCGCCGACGCGCTGGACGAGGGGGGCGCGGACGTGCTGCCCAGCGCCGAGGACGTGCTGCTGTCCCCGGACGAGGTGCAGCAGGTCGTCACCGAGGAGGTGGGCGGTTCGGCCCTGTTCGCCGCCCGCTTCCGGGAGTGCGCGGCGCGGGCGCTGCTGCTGCCGCGACGGGATCCGGGGAAGCGCTCCCCGCTGTGGCAGCAGCGGCAGCGGTCCGCGCAGCTGCTGGCGGTGGCCGCGCAGTACGAGCAGTTCCCGATCGTGCTGGAAGCGCTGCGCGAGTGCGTGCAGGACGTCTACGACGTCCCCGGGCTGGTGGAGCTGATGTCGCAGGTCGCGTCCCGCCGGGTGCGGGTGGTGGAGGTGGAGACGCCGTCGCCGTCGCCGTTCGCGCGCAGCCTGCTGTTCGGCTACATCGGCATGTTCCTGTACGAGGCGGACGCGCCGCTGGCGGAGCGGCGGTCGGCGGCGCTGAGCCTGGACCCGACGCTGCTGGCGGAGCTGCTCGGATCGGAGGCGCTGCGCGAACTGCTCGACCCGGAGGTGGTCGCCGAGGTCGAGCGGCAGTTGCAGCGGCTCGCCCCGGAACGGCGGGCGAAGGACGCCGAGTCCGCGGTGGACCTGCTGCGGTTCCTCGGCGACCTGTCCGCGGCGGAGGCCGAGGAACGCGGAATCCGCCCCGAGTGGCTGGCGGAGCTGCGGGCGCAGCGGCGCGTGCTGGAGGTGCGCATCGCCGGGGAGGCCCGGTGGATCGCGGTCGAGGACGCGGGCAAGGTCCGGGACGCGCTGGGCGTCGCGCTGCCGGTGGGGGTGCCGGAGGCGTTCACCGAGCCGGTGGCGGACCCGCTGGGGGAACTGCTGATCCGGTTCGCGCGCTGCCGCGGCCCGTTCCCGGCCGAGGCCGCGGCGCGGCGGTTCGGCCTGGGTGTCGCCGTGGTGCACGACGTGCTGGACCGGCTCACCGGCTCGGGCCGGTTGGTGCGCGGCGAACTGCGCCCGCTGGAGGCCGGGGGTGGTGGCGCGCTGGAGTACTGCGACGCCGAGGTGCTGCGGCGGTTGCGGCGCGGCTCGCTGGCCCGGCTGCGGGCCGAGGTGGAGCCGGTGGAACCGGCGGCGCTGGGCCGGTTCCTGCCCGCGTGGCACGGCGTGGGCGCCCGGCTGCGGACGGCGCCGACGGTGGACGACGTGTACGCGGTGGTCGAGCAGTTGGCGGGGGCGCCGATCCCGGCGAGCGCGCTGGAGTCGCTGGTGCTGCCCGCCCGGTTGCCCGGGTACTCGCCCGCGCTGCTCGACGAGCTGACCTCCACCGGTGAGGTGTCCTGGGTCGGTTCGGGGGCGCTGGCCGGTGGGGACGGGTGGATCGCGTTCGCTCCGACGGACGTGGCGGACCTGCTGCTGCCCGATCTGCCGGAGGCCGCGGTGGAGAGCGCGCTGCACGACGCCCTGCTGTCCACGCTGGACGGCGGCGCGCAGTTCTTCCGCACGTTGGCCGACCGCGCGGGCGCGGTCCTGGTGGAGCGCGGCGAGCAGGCTCCGGCCGACGACGCGGTGATCGCGGCGCTGTGGGACCTGGTGTGGTCCGGCCGGGTCACCAACGACACGTTGGCACCGCTGCGGGCGCTGGTGTCCGGGAAGGGTGCGGCGCACAAGCCGCGCCGCAGCGCGCCGCGCGGCCGGTACGCGCGGTTGCGCACCGGCCGGCCCGCGATGCCGAGCCGCAGCGGCCCGCCCGCGGTGTCCGGGCGCTGGTCCCTGGCCCCGGCACCGGCCGCGGAGCCCACTCGCCGGGCGCACGCCAGGGCGGAGTCCTTCTTGGAGCGGCACGGCGTGCTGACCCGCGGCGCGTTGGAGACCGAGCGGGTCATCGGCGGTTTCTCCGCGGTGTACAAGGTGTTGCGCGCGATGGAGGAGTCCGGTCGCTGCCGCCGCGGCTATGTGGTGGAGGGCCTGGGGGCAGCGCAGTTCGCGGTCCCCGGGGCGATCGACCGGGTGCGCGCGCTGTCCGGTTCGGACGGCCGGGGGTCCGTGGCGGCCGACGCGGTGGTGCTGGCCGCCGCGGATCCGGCGCAGCCCTACGGCGCGGCGCTGCCCTGGCCGGACGCCGTCGGCGACACCCGGCACCGCCCGGGCCGCAAGGCCGGTTCGCTGGTGGTGCTGGTCGCGGGTGCGGCCGTGCTGTACGTGGAGCGCGGGGGCAAGTCGCTGCTGTCGTTCACCGAGGACGAGCAGGTGTTGCGCGCCGGGGCGGACGGGCTCGCGCGCGCGGTGCGGGACGGTTGGCTGGAGCAGCTGGTGGTGCAGCGGGCGGACGGCGAGGGCGCGTGGGGGTCCCGGTTGGCCGAGGTGCTCACCGACGCGGGGTTCCGCCCCACCCCGAAGGGCCTCCGCCTCCGCGCGTGACCACCCGCCGGATCGTGGCGGGCGGCGGAGCCGGCGAGGCGACCGCTGCGGTCCCGCCGGCCGAGCCCCGCGCGGGAAGGCGGACGGGGCGGTTCCGCCGCCTGCCCCGCCGCGCGGGACGAGCCCGCGCACGCGGTCATCGCGTCGCCAGGCGGAGCAGTCCCCAGAGCTGGGCCACGGCGTCCTGGTCCCCCGATGTCGTGATCTCCCGGTCCGGCAGCCGTCCCCACAGCCACAGGTAGAGCGCTTCCGGGTCGCCGCCGAGCACCGCGTCCGCGGACACGTGCGCGCCGGGACCGGTGCGGTGCACGACGGTGCGGTTCGGTTCGGCGTGCACCGACCAGTCGGCGCCGGTGGTGGACACGCCCAGCACGCACGGCCGGGTGGCGTGGATGCCGAGCGCGTGCAGCCGGTAGCCGAGCCACAGCCGCAGCGCCTCGTCGATCCCGTCGAGCGCCACGTCCGCGTCGATGCCGGTGCGCGGCACTCCGGCCGCGCCCTGCACGTCGACCCGGTGCACCGCGGTGGCGTGCAGCATCCGGCGGATCCAGAACCGCACCGAGTGCTCCTCCGGCCACCAGGTGGGACAGGCGTCGCCGGGTGGCCGGGTGCCGAACTCGGCGAGCAGTTCGGCGAGGCGGGCGGTGAAGCGGCCGGTGACCTCGCGCAGGCTCGCCGGATCGGGCACAACCCAGGCGCTCGCGTCCTGCTCGGAGGCCCCCATCCAGGTCAGCGCGTCTTCGCACTGCCCGCCGAGGAACCAGATCGTCTCGGCCACGGTCCGGCCGGAGGCGCCGGGCACGCGCGCGTCCGGGTGCACGTCGTGGGTGGCGGCGGTGAGCAGCTGCCCTTCCACCCCGATGAGCTCCAGCATCCGGCCGGTGTCGATCGAGAGGTCCGCGGGCGGGCGCAGGGTCATCGGGCGGCTCCGGACACGCCGCGTTCGACGACGCCGACGAACTCGGTGGCGTGCCGCAGGCAGAGCTCGGCTTCGCCGGGGCTGATCCCGGGACTGCCCGCCTCGGCCGCGGCGCGGCGCAGCGAGCCCGCGGTGAAGTGGGCGGCCCATTCGCGCAGTTCGGGGGCGACCTCGGTGAGCTGGAGCCACACGCTGCCGGAGAGCCGGGCGCGGTGCCGCCAGGACCGGGCGAGGACGACCGCGGTCGCCGCCCGCAGCGCCGCGAGGTGCGCGAACACGTAGCGCTCGGCGGCCTTGGTGGAGTCCTGCGCGTCGAGCAGGCACCCCTTGGCCTGCGCCAGCAGGGAACGAGCACCCGCGGGCGCGGGCGGGGCGGTCACCGGCAGCCAGTCGTCGCCGTCCTTGCGCCGGTCACCGCGACGCGCCGGGTTCGGCTCGCACCGCTGGCGCAGCGGCGCGTCGGCCGGGCGCCGCGGCGCCGGGATGGGCAGCGGTCCGCGCCGGTACCGGGAGGTGGGCAGGTGCTGGGACATCGGTGTTCTCCGCTCGGTCACGACGGTGCCGATCCGGACGCCGGGGCGCGCCGGACCGCGGTGGGACGTGGTGAGCCGGGGGGAAGCCGGCCGTCCGGTGACGAGGTGCTTCCCCCACCCCGCCACCGGACGTGACGTGCGAACCGAAGTCCCGCGAGTCCGGTACCCGTGGCGCGGATCCGACGGACTCGAACCTCAGTTCGACTGGCTCCAGACTAGACCGGCTCGGCGGCGCGCTCAAGGACCGAGCCGTAGATCACCTGTTCGAGTCACGTCCAGCGCGCCCCGCCCACCAGCACCGACACCGGAACCCCTGCGCACCGAGCCCGGCGCCGCCGAGCAGGACCGCACACCACCGGGCCTTGCCCGACCCTCTAGTGTTCGGCTCGTGACAGCCGCGCCCTCACCGCACATCGACCGCATCGTCGAGCTGACCGCAGACCAGCTCAGGGCACGCCTGGCCGAAGCGCTACAGGTCTACGTGGACGCGATGGGCTACCCGCCGTCCACCGCGCAGCAGCGCGCCCCCATGTGGTCGGCGCACATGATGCGGGCGGGCTGGCGCTGCGTGGCCGCGTTCGACCAGCAGGACGAGCTCGTCGGCATCGGCTACGGCTACCTGGGCGTGCCCGGGCAGTGGTGGCACGAGCAGGTGTTCCGCGGCATGCTCACCGTCACCCCGCGCGCCGAGGCCGAGCAGTGGATGCGGGACTACTTCGAACTCACCGAGCTGCACGTGCGCCCGGACAGCCAGGGCGGCGGGCTCGGCGAGACGCTGCTGCGCAGGCTGCTCGACGGGGCGGCCGGCAACGCCGTGCTGCTGTCCACGCCGGAGGGCCCGACCCGGGCGTGGAAGCTGTACCGGCGGGTCGGTTTCGGCGACGTCCTGCGCCACTACCGGTTCACCGGCGACCCGCGCCCGTTCGCGGTCCTGGGCCGCAGCCTTCCCCTGGAGACCGCCTGACCGATCCGGGCGGCGGAGCCGCTGAGCCACCGGCCACCCGAGCGGCGAGACCACCCGCGGGTTCTCCGCGGTTCCCCCACGAGGACGGCGATGTCGCTGTGCACGACCACCGATCCCGCAGCGGGGGGGAACCGCTGAGGTGCCCACCCGAGCACTCCGCAGCTGAAGTGGGAAGACGGGCGGTCCCGCCACCCCGGTGCCGCGCGGCACGAGCTTCGGGGGCAGGCGGTCAGAGCGCGGCGAGCTGCTCCCGGAGGGTGTCGAGGCCCATCGACCCCAGCTCCAGCGCCCGCCGGTGGAAGTCCTTCGAGTCGAACTCCGCCCCGTAGCGCGCCCGCGCGTCGTCCCGCGCCGCCCGCCACAACCGCTCGCCGATCTTGTAGGACGGCGCCTGCCCCGGCCAGCCGAGGTAGCGGTCGATCTCGTCGTGCACCTGCGCCGGTTCGGCGACGGTGCGGGTGAGCATGAACTCCGCGCCGAGCTGCGGCGTCCACCGCTCCCCTTCGTGGAAGCCGGTCCCGGCGGGGATCTCCAGCTCCAGGTGCATGCCGATGTCCACGATCACCCGCGCGGCCCGGAACAGCTGGTCGTTGAGCATGCCGAGCAGGTCGCCGTCGTCGCCGAGGTAGCCGAGCTCGCGCATCAGCCGCTCGGCGTAGAGCGCCCAGCCCTCGGCGTGCCCGGACACCACGCAGGCCAGCCGCTGGAACTTGTTGAGCCGCTCGGCCTGGTGCACGGCGGTCGCGATCTGCAGGTGGTGGCCGGGAACGCCCTCGTGGTAGACGACGGTGGTCTCCCGCCAGGTGGGGAACTCCTCGCGGTCGGCGGGCACGGACCACCACATCCGGCCCGGCCGGGTGAACCCGTCGGTGGGTCCGGTGTAGTAGGCGCCGACGCCGCCACCGGGCGGGGCGATGCGGCATTCCAGCGCCATCAGCTCGTCGGGGATGTCGAAGTGGGTGCCGCGCAGGTCGTGCAGCGCCTGGTCGGACAGCCGCTGCATCCACCGCTGGAGGCCGTCCTGGCCGTGCACCCGGTAGCGCGGGTCGGCGTCGAGCTGCGCGGCGGCTTCGGCGAGCGTGGCGCCGGGGCGGATGCGGTCGGCGACCTGCTTCATCTCGGCTTCGATGCCGGCGAACTCGGCCCAGCCCCACTCGTAGGCCTCGCGCAGGTCGAGGGCGGCGCCGGTGAAGTAGCGGGACCACAACCGGTACCGCTGCTCACCGACGGCGTCGGCCTGCGGCGCGCGCGGCGCGAGTTCGGTGCGCAGGAAGCCCGCGAGCTCGGCGTAGGAGCGGGCCGCGCCGGTGGCGGCGGCGTCCAGTTCGGACCGCAGCGCGTCCGGGACCTCGGCGCGGCCGACGAGGCTCGCGAAGTAGGAGTCGCGACCGTTCGCGCCTGCCCAGGTCTCGCACTGCTCGGCGACCTTGGTGACCTGGCGGATCGCGGCGACGCGCCCCTGCGCGGCCGCTTCGGCGAGTCCGGCGCGCAGGTTCGCCACCGCGGCGGGCATCCGTTCGAGGCGTCGCGCGATGGTGCGCCACTGCTCGGGGGTGTCGGTCGGCATCAGGTCGAAGATCTGGCGGAGGTTCTGCACCGGGCTGGCGATCACGTTCAGCGAGGCCAGGTCCTCGCCCGCCTCGTGCAGTTCCACGTCGAGCCCGATGCGTTCCAGGAACACCGCCTTCGCGGCCCGCTCGCCCGCGTCGGCCGGTTCGGCGGCGGTCATCTCCGCGAGCGCCCGGCGCGCCAGCTCGCCGCGGGCGCGGTGGCCGTCGGGCGAGTAGTCGGTCAGCAGTTCATCACCACCCGGAAGGCCGAGGGCCGTCGCCTCGATCGGGTCCAGTTCGGCGAGTTCGTCGACGAAGCGGTCGCTGATCTGGTGGACGCCAGTGCGCTCGGATGCCATGGGGCGAAGGTTATCGCGCCGGGGTGCGCGCCCGGCCACCTTCGGTGTTCGACGGGTGATCGCGGGCGACCGCGGAACGCGGCGATCAGTCCCGGCCGGTGCGAGCATCACCGGCGTGCGAGGCGAAACGATGCGCGCCGGCCGCCGAGCCGGTCTGGGTTTGCTGCTGGTGCTGGTCGGCACGCTGCTGAGCGGGTGCCTGCACACCACGGCGTCGGTGGCGCTCACCGAGGACGACAAGACCTCCGGCGAGCTGGTGCTGACCACCGACACGCCCGACGGCCAGGTGCCGTTCCGGCTGCACCCGCCGGACGACCTCGCCGACCGGGTGCAGGTGGCGCCGTTCGAGGAGCAGGGCCGGGTGGGTTCGCGGCTGTCGTTCCAGGACTTGGAGTTCGAGGAGCTGGAGCGGCTCAGCAACGCGCTGAGCCCCTCGGAGTCCCGCTACCAGCTGCACCTGGAGCGGCGGGGGTCGCTGGTGGAGTTCACCACGATGCTGGACCTGACGCCGCTGGCCGACACCGACTCCGCGGTGCGCATCGAGCTGACCGCTCCGGGCGAGATCACCTCCACCAACGGCAAGGAGACCTCCGGGGTCGTGACGTGGGCGCCGGAACCGGGCGAGGTCAACCAGCTCAACGCCACCTTCCAGTACGCGGGCACCGGGATCGGCGTCGGCTGGATCTGGACGATGGTGCTGGCGGCCGTGGTGCTCGGCGCCGTGGTCGTCATCGGGCTGCTCGCGCAGCGCACGCACGAGCGGGACCGCGCCGAAGCCGGTGATCGCGTCCGGTGACCGGTGGTCGCGCCGGGCGCCCGGCCCCGTGCGCCGACCTGCCGGGCGCGTCGCGCAGGATGGTGCCCGTGCCCATCAAGGAATCCGCACCGCAGCTGAACACCCCCGCGGACACGACCACCGAGGACGCCGTGGACTCCGATCTGCCCGGTCAGGTGCAACGCACCCTCGCCGAACACCTGGAATCGCGGCTCGCCGAGTGCACCGAGCTCGACGGCGGGTTCGCCGCCGCGGCGCGGGAGGTGAGCCGCTTCGTGCTCGGCGGTGGCAAGCGCATCCGCCCGACGTTCGCGTGGTGGGGATGGCGGGCGGCCGGCGGTGCCGCGGAGGGCCCGGCGGCCGAGGCGATGCTGCGGGCCGCGAGCGCGCTGGAGCTCGTCCAGGCCTGCGCATTGGTGCACGACGACCTGATCGACGAATCCGACACCCGCCGCGGCCGCCCAACGGTGCACCGCGAGTTCGCCCACGCCCACCACCGGGAGCGCTGGGCCGGAGGTGCCGCCCAGTTCGGGATGAGCGCGGCGGTGCTGCTCGGCGACCTGGCGCTGGCCTGGGCCGACGACATGCTGCACTGCGCAGGGCTCCAGCCGGAGCAGCTGGCCCGCGGGCTGCGGCCGTGGCGGGCGATGCGGACCGAGATGCTCGCCGGGCAGTACCTCGACGTGTTCAGCCAGGTCCGCGGGGACGAGACCCCGGAGGCGGCGCTGCGGGTCGCGGAGCTCAAGTCCGCGTCCTACACCGTGGCCAGGCCGCTGCAGCTGGGCGCGGAGATCGCGGGAGCGGACGCCGCGGTGCTGGCGGCGCTGGAGAGCTTCGGGCACGACATCGGGGTGGCGTTCCAGCTCCGCGACGACCTGCTCGGCGTGTTCGGCGACCCGGCGGTCACCGGCAAACCCGCCGGGGACGACCTGCGGGAGGGCAAGCGCACGCTGCTCGTCGCGGAGGCGCTGCGGGTGGCCCGCGAACGAGGTGACGAGGAGCGGGCGGCCGAGCTGCGCGCGGTGCTCGGCGATCCGGACGTCTCGCCGGAGCGGATCGACTCGGCCCGCGAGGTGCTGGTGCGGCTGGGCGCGCAGCAGGCCGTGGAGGACCGGATCGCGCAGCTCACCGCCGCCGCGCACCGCACGCTGCGCGAGGCGGACCTGGCCGAACCGGCCGCGACCCGGCTCGCGGAGCTCGCCGAGGCCGTCACCGACCGGACCCACTGATGCGCCGCGTCCCGGGCCGCACCGAGCACGTCGTCGTCGTGGGCGCCGGGCTCGCCGGCCTGGCGTGCGCGCTGCACCTGGCCGGTGCGGGCCGTTCGGTCACGGTGGTGGAGCGGGAGCCGTTGCCGGGCGGGCGCGCGGGCCTGCTGGAGCTGGACGGCTACCGGGTGGACACCGGTCCGACGGTGCTGACCATGCCGGATTTGGTGGACGAGGCGCTGGCCGCGGTGGGTTCCTCGCTGGCCGAGCGGCTGGAGCTGATCCCGCTGCACCCGGCGTACCGGGCGCGGTTCGCGGACGGCTCGGCGCTGGACGTGCACACCGACGGCGCGGCGATGGAGCAGGAGGTGCGCCGGTTCGCGGGCCCGGCCGAGGCTGCCGGGTACCGGCGGCTGCGGCACTGGCTCACCGAGGTGCACCGGGCCGAGATGGGCCGGTTCATCGACGCGAACTTCGACTCGCCGCTGGACCTGGTCGGGCCGGAGCTGGGCAGGCTGGCCGCGCTGGGCGGTTTCGGCCGGCTCGGCCCGGCCATCGGGAGCTTCCTGCGCGACGAGCGGCTGCGGCGGGTGTTCTCGTTCCAAGCGCTGTACGCGGGGCTGGATCCGCGGCGGGCGCTGGCGCTGTACGCGGTGATCTCGTACATGGACACGGTCGGCGGCGTGTGGTTCCCGCGCGGCGGCATGCACGCGCTGCCGACCGCGCTGGCGGACGCCGCGGCCGCGGCCGGGGTCCGGTTCCGCTACGGCGCCGAGGTGCGGCGGCTGGAGCGGCGCGGCGACCGGGTGGTGGCGGTGCACGCCGGGCAGGAGCGGATCCCGGCGGACGCGGTGGTGCTCACCCCGGACCTGCCGGTGGTGCACCGGCTGCTCGGCGGGCGGCAGCGGCGGCGGTTGCGCTGGTCGCCGTCGGCGGTGGTGGTGCACGCGGGGACGACGCGTTCCTGGCCGGGGACCGAGCACCACACGATCTCGTTCGGCGCGGCCTGGGAGCGCACCTTCACCGAGATCATCCGGGACGGCCGGTTGATGAGCGATCCGTCGCTGCTGGTGACGCGGCCGACGGCGAGCGATCCGGGGCTGGCCCCGGCGGGCCGCGAGCTGCACTACGTGCTGGCCCCGTGCCCCAACCTGCGCACCGCCGGGTTCGACTGGGAGCGGATCGGCCCGGCCTACCGGGACGAGCTGTTCGCGGTGCTGGAGGCGCGGGGCTTCGACGGGTTCGCCGAGTCCGTCGAGGTGCAGCGCGTCGTCACGCCCGCCGGGTGGGCGGCGCAGGGACACGCGGCGGGCACCCCGTTCTCGGCGGCGCACACCTTCGCCCAGACCGGGCCGTTCCGGCCGCGGAACCTGCTGCGCGATCCGGAGAACGTGGTGCTGGCCGGGTCGGGGACGACGCCGGGGGTGGGGGTGCCGCCGGTGCTGATCTCCGGGAAGCTGGCCGCGCGGCGGATCACCGGTTGATCTCGGCGGCTCCCGCCGTGCATTCCGCGTGATTCCCGCGAATTCCGCTCTAACGCCCGCCGATTCGCGGTGCGGAATTCCGGCGCGCCGATTCGGCGGCGCATCACCGGGCGTACTGCGGCCGCAGCGCGTGCCGTGCGCGGAGCGGGCGGGCCGCGGTGAGCGTCCGCGGCAACCGGCCCCACCACGGCCGGGTGACCAATGCGCCGAGCAGCGCGCCGGAGGCGTTGAGCAGCACGTCGTCGGCCGACACCACCCGCCCGGTGAGCACGGTGTACTGCAGGAACTCGATGCCGCAGGTGACCGCCAGCGCACCGGCCGCGATCCGGCCCCAACCGCCGAACCAGGACACCCGCACCGGCACCAGCGCACCGAACGGCGCCAGCAGCAGCAGGTTCCCCACCAGCTGCAACCACGGCAGCAGGTCCCCGGGCGAGGCCTGCAGCGCCGCCCCCAGGTCGGTTCCGGGCACCAGCCGCACCGCGACGCCCGCAGGAGCCGGTTGCGGCGCCGCCACCAGGTAGCCGACGAGGAAGAGCGAGTACAGCAGCACCGCGTCCACGGCGGAGACCAGCAGCGCGGGGACGACGGTGAACCTGCGACTGCGCACGACCACCGCGAACAGGGCGGCGGAGATGGTGAGCAGCAGGTACGAGGACGCTGCCGGGATCAAAGCGCTCCAGACCGTGGTGAACGGGCGCAACTGCTTGCCTGCCTCCTCTTTCCGGGCGCGCCCGATCGCCGCGGCTGCACGGGAGCGGGCGCGGCGATGCGATCCGAGTTCTCCACCATGAGAACATCCGAATGTGAAATCACGTTTCAATCACGGGGCCCATCAGGTGAACGAACTCCAGGGCCCTCCGACGTGTTCCACCGCGGAGCCCTCGCGCTGCCCTGCGAGAACGACGATGCCGGGCCGCTCGTGGGAGCGACCCGGCATCGGAGTGGAACGGGTGTCGGCTGTGGTCGATCTCTCCGGACGCCGACGGTCCGGAACGCGCGGGGGCCGGTGGCGCCCGCGGCGGCGGCCTAGAAGCCCATCGCCTGCGCCCTCCGCTTCACCTCGCGACCGCGGTCGCCGCGCAGCGCCTCGATGGGCGTGCCGGGGAGCGAATCGTCGGGGGTGAACAGCCAGGTGAGGATCTCGTCCTCGTTGTAGCCGTTGTCGCGGAGCAGGGTGATCGTGCCACCCAGCCCCTTCACCACCGCGGTCTCGGTGAGGAACGCGGCGGGGACGACGAGGATGCCGTCGCGACGCATGGCGAGCAGGTGGCCGTCACGGATCAGCTGGTGCACCCGGGTCACCACCAGGCCCAGACGTTCTGCGACGTCGGGCAGCGGTGTCATCTCCACATCTGGAGCAAGCACATCCGGGGCAGCGGGGATAGCACTCACCCCGAACACGATGCCACAACGGCCCATCGGGAGCGTGCCCCGGAAGGGTCATCATCGATCCGGTGACCGGCGCGGCGCGCCGTAGCCCACCGGGCGGAGGCGCGGTCCGCGAGCCCTGGAACAATCGTCGCAGGCAAGCGGACATCCCTGCGGTTGGCGGACACACCATGACTCCTGGAACACGACCCGGCGGCGGCTCGGAGCTCGTCGGAGCCATGCTGGAGCGCCGCTACCGGGTGGATTCGGTGATCGCGCGCGGCGGCATGTCCGTCGTCTACCGCGGGCTGGACACCCGGCTGGACCGGCCGGTCGCGCTCAAGGTGATGGACTCGCACTACTCGGCGAACCCGTCGTTCGTGGAGCGCTTCGAGCTGGAGGCGCGGTCCGCCGCCCGGCTGCACCACCCGTCCGTCGTCGCCGTCTACGACCAGGGCGTGGACCGGGAGGTCGACGGCGACCGGGTGTACCTGGTGATGCAGCTCGTGGAGGGCTGCACGCTGCGCGAAGTGCTGCTGGAGCAGGGCGTGCTGCCGCTGCCGATGGCCGTGAGCGTGCTGCGCCCGACGCTCTCGGCGCTGGCCGCCGCGCACCACGCGGGCATGGTGCACCGCGACATCAAACCGGAGAACGTGCTGGTCGGGCTGGACGGTTCGGTGCGGGTCGCCGACTTCGGCCTGGTGCGGGCGACCGCATCGGCGGGCAGCACCACCGGCAACGTCATCCTCGGCACCGTCGCCTACCTGTCCCCGGAGCAGGTCACGACCGGGGACGCGGACGCGCGCACCGACGTGTACTCGGCGGGCGTGGTGCTCTACGAGCTGCTGACCGGGCGCCCGCCGTTCGCCGGGGACACCGCGCTGTCGGTGGCCTACCAGCACGTGAACGCCGACGTCCCGCCGCCGAGCGAGATCACCCCGGAGCTGCCGCCCGCGATCGACGACCTGGTGCTGCGCGCCACCCGGCGCGACCCGGCGGGCCGCCCGGACGACGCCGCGGCGTTCCTGCGCGAGCTGGAGCGGATCAGCGCGGAGCTGGGGCTGCGCCCGGTACCGGTCCCGGTGCCGGTGTCCGAGCAGCGCACCGAGATGGTCTCGGCCGACCCGGGCGGGCCGCCGACCGAGCGGATCGCCCCGATCACCGAGGCCTCGGTGCCCGACGCCTACGGCCCCTCCGGCGGGCCGCGCGGGACCCGCGCCATGCCGCGGCCACCCGAACCCGAGGAGACCACGCACGAGATCGCGGCGGTGCGCCCGTCGCCCGCCGAGCGGCACGAGCAGGAGCGCAAGCGCGGCGGCCGCCGGTTCGCGCTGATCACGCTGGCGATCCTGGTGGTCGCGGGCCTGCTCGGCGGCACCGCCTGGTGGATGGGCAGCGGCCGCTACATCCAGGTGCCGCGGGTCGTCGGCGAAACCGAGGAGGTCGCCCAGCAGGTGCTGCGCGGCGCCGACCTCAGCGCCGAGATCACCCGGCAGCTCGACGACGAGGTGCCCGCGGGCACCGTCATCAGCTCCTCGCCGAAGCAGGGCGCGCGGATCCTCAGCGGGCAGTCGGTGGACCTGGTGGTGTCGCTGGGCAGGCCGAAGGTGCCGGACATCGCCAAGGGCACCGAGCTGGAGCAGGCGGAGCAGGCGCTGCGCGACGCGTCGCTGCGCCCCGAGCGGGACTCCTCCGCCGACCAGTACGACACCGAGGTCCCGGAAGGCGCCGTGCTCAGCGTCGACCCCGGCCCGGGCACCGAGCTGCCGATCAGCTCGACGGTGCGGATCGTGGTCAGCAAGGGCCCGCCGCCGGTGCCGGTGCCGGACGTGACCGGGGCGAGCAAGGACGAGGCGTTCGCCGCGCTCGCCGCCGCCGGGTTCGAACCGTACGAGGCGGGCAGGCAGTTCGACTCCAACGTCGAGGGCGACCACGTGATCACCACCGATCCGGCGCCGGAGACGGTCGTGAAGCTCTCCGGCAAGCCCCGGGTGGGCGTGGTGCTGTCGAACGCGGTGACCGTGCCCGACCTCAACGGCAAGCGCACCGAGGACGCGAAGCAGGAGCTGGCGGCACTGGGCCTGACGCTGGAGGTGCACTCGTTCTTCGAGCGCCCCGACAGCCTGATCCTGGGCCAGCTGCCGCTCGCGGGGAGCAAGGTGGAGCCGGGCTCGACGGTCGGCGTCACCGCGCTGTGACCCGGATTCGACCGCGCGTGCACCGGCGCCCGGTTGATCACGAAGTGGTCAACCGGGCCCGGTCCCGCCCGGCGGCGGATCACCGTGTGGAAACATGGAGCGCACGATGCCCCCGAGTCCGACCACCCGACCGGGCGCCGCGGC
Organism: Saccharopolyspora sp. 7B; assembly: GCF_020177435.1. Lineage (NCBI taxonomy): Bacteria > Bacillati > Actinomycetota > Actinomycetes > Pseudonocardiales > Pseudonocardiaceae > Saccharopolyspora > Saccharopolyspora sp. 7B. The sequence continues at coordinate 27,224 of NZ_JAIUKC010000138.1, forward strand.
CGAGGCCCACCGGGCCCGACGCGGTGCCGGATCCCCAGCCCCGAGCACTGATCGCCCCACCGGCGAGGCAGCGCGCGACCTGAGCGCCCGCGGCGGCCGATTACCGCTGCGGACCATCGCCCTCGGGACGATCGGTTCGCTGCTGCTGCTGGCCGGTTCGTTCGGCGGCGCGGGCGTGCTCGTGCACGATCCGATCCTCGGCTCCGGTCCGCTGTCGGCGATGCGCTACGGCCACGGCCGGGATCTCGCGCTGGCCGTGCTCTACACCGGTTTCGGGGTGCTGGTCTGGGCGTGGGTGCGGCTGGGCCGCGGGGTGCTGGCGAAGCTGGTGGATTCCCGGGGCGTGCTGGCGGCGACGGCCGCGTGGATCCTGCCGATGCTGATCACGCCGCCGCTGTTCACCAGGGACGTCTACAGCTACCTGGGCCAAGGGCTGCTCGCGCTGCACGGCATCGACCCCTACGCGGTGGGGCCCTCGACGCTGACCGGGCCGATCCCGGACAACGTGCACCCGACGTGGCAGACCACCCCGGCCCCGTACGGGCCGCTGTTCATGGGCATCGCCAAGGGCGTGATCCTGATCGCCGGCGACGGCATGATCTCGAGTGTCATCGTGATGCGCCTGGTGCTGCTCTGCGGCCTGGTCATGTTGATCTTCGCATTGCCGGGTCTGGTCCGCGAACTCGGGGGCCGGTTGCCGGTCGCGCTGTGGCTCGTCGCCGCCAGCCCGATGACGGTCGTGCACCTGGTCGGCGGCCCGCACAACGACATGCTCATGATCGGCCTGCTGGCGATGGGCGCGCTGCTCGTGCTGCGCGGCCGGCACGCGGGCGGGATCGCGCTGGTCACGCTGGCCATGGCGATCAAGGCGACCGCCGGGGTGGCGCTGCCGTTCCTGGTGTGGATCTGGGCGGCGCGGCTGCCGGGCAACCGCTGGCAGCAGCTGCTGCGGGCGGGCACCGCCTCGGTCGCGATCTTCGTGCCCGTGTTCGCCGCCTGCATGGCGCTGGCCAAGGTCGGGTTCGGCTGGCTGCCCGCGCTCTCCGCGCCCGGCATGATCGTGAACTACCTGTCCGCGCCGACCGGCATCGGCCAGGCCGTGCACAGCTCGGTGTCGCTGTTCGTCGAGGTGGACCGCGGGCCGTTCGTCGAGGTCGGCCGCACGCTCGGCTCGCTGGCGCTGGCCGGGGTGCTGGTCTGGCAGTGGTGGCGCGCGCAGGAAGGCGGCACCACCGCGGTGCGCCGGGCCGCGATCGCGCTGCTCGCCGCCGCGCTGCTCTCGCCCGTGGTGCTGCCGTGGTACCTGACCTGGGGGTTGGCGTTGGGCTGCGCGCTGCGGTGGACGCCGCGGGCGCTGTCCTACGTGGTGGGCTCCTCGGTGGTGCTGGTGCTGGCCTACTACCCGGACGGCGAGCAGGCGATGTACAACTGGCCGTTCGTCGCGGTCGGGGTCGGCGCCGCGGTGCTCGCCGGGCTGTCGCTGGTGCGGTTCGACCCGCTGGGGCTGAACCGCTTCCGGCGTGGGTCCGGGCCGGCGGACCCGCCGGAGCAGGACCGCGCGGACCGGGAAGCGGGCCGTGGCCGGACCGCGCAGGTGACCCAGGTGGACGTGATCGCGCCGCCCGAGCGCCGCTCCCCCGCCGCGGACTCCACGCCCTAGCCGCACCCCCGGGCTCCGGGCGTCGTGGTGAGCGCGGCAGGGCCTGCGACGGCTCCGCCGTCAACGCGGCGGTGAACGGCCCGTTCGCGGGTGCGGGCCGCTGGGCCGTCCACCCGGTGGGCCCGCGTGCGCGGACCCCGTGTCCGCCGCCGCCCGGCAGGACGGGGGTGGGCCGGGCGGTGGCGGAAGCCGTCACTGGGAGGGCAGGACCAGCGTCTTCAGACCGGTGCCGGTGCGGAACTCCTCCAGCGCGGCGGCGTAGTCGTCCAGGCCCGCGGTGTTCGTGATCAGTGCGTCCGAGTCGATCGCCCCCGCGACCAGCAGGTCCCGCGCGCGGTCGAAGCTGTTGTGCACCGCCATCGAACCGACGATGGTGATCTCCTCGTTGTAGACCTTGAACGGGGAGAAGTTCGCGGTCTTCGCCGCGTCCGCGACGCCGAACTGCAGGAACGTGCCCGCCTTGCGGACCCGGCCCAGCCCGTCCTCGATGGCGGCGATGACGCCGGTGGCGTCCACCACCAGGTCCCAGCCCTCGGCCGCCTCGTCCAGCGCGGAGGCGTCGGTGGCGATCGCGCTCACGCCCATCGACTCGGCCACCGCGAGCCGGTCCTGCCTGCGGTCCACGACCGACAGGCTGCGCACCCCGGCGCGCTTGAGCAGCTGCGCCAGCAGCAGCCCCATCGTGCCCGCGCCGTAGATCAGCACGTCGTCGGTGAGGTCGTGCGGAGCCTTGTCCAGCCCGTGCACCGCGCAGGACAGCGGCTCGATCAGCGCCGCCGCGGTGGGCGAGATGCCCTCCGGCAGCGGGTAGCACTTCTTGGCCTGCACCTGGACGTACTCGGCCGCACCACCGGGCGAGCTGATGCCGATCGCCTGCCACGGCTCGCACAGGTTGCCCTTGCCCTTGCGGCAGTACCGGCACTCCCCGCAGGGCAGCGACGGGTCCACCGCCACGGCGTCGCCCTCGGCGAGGCGGGTGACCTCGCTGCCCACCGCGACCACCCGGCCGGCCAGCTCGTGGCCCGGGGTGATCGGGTAGTTCACCACCGGGATCTCCCCGTCCACCAGGTGGAGGTCGGTGCCGCAGAGCCCGCAGGCATCCACCGCCACCACGACATCGTTCGGGCCCGGGGTGGGATCGGGCACCGTGGTGACCGTGATCTGACCGGGTCCTTCGACGACGACCGCACGCATGCCGGCCATCCTTTCCTCTCGCCTCTCCCCGAACGGGCGGGCGCGCCCGTTCGCTCCTTGCACCGAGGTACCCACCCCGCTTCCCGACCAGGCCGGGAGACCGGGGCCGCACCTCCGCCGGATCGCGATCCGGCGGTCATGCCGGAGCGGGCCGAGGTGGCACCTGCCGCCTCGCCCCGCTCCTGCGGCCACCGCGGCGCCCGGTCCCGGGTGCCGCGGTGGCCGTCTGCCGGGTTACCCGGGGGGGACCCGGGCGCGCCCGTTAGGGGGGCCCGGGGCCCCCCCCGCCCCCCCGGGCCCGGGGCCCCGGCCCCCCCCCGCCCCCCCGGGCCCCCCCGGGGGCCCCCCCCCCCCCCCCCCCCCGCCGGGGGGCGCCCCCGCGGGGGCCCCCCCCCGCGCCCCCCCCCGCGGACGGGGGAACCCGGGCGGCCCCCCCCCCCCGGGGCCGCGCGGCACGAGCTTCGGGGGCAGGCGGTCAGAGCGCGGCGAGCTGCTCCCGGAGGG
>NZ_JAIUKC010000139.1:0-29079 GCF_020177435.1 Saccharopolyspora sp. 7B
CGAAAGGGCTGGGGCGTCGCCCCCGACGCGACGCTCCAGCCCTTTCGCTCGCGCGGCCCGTCCCCCGACCAACCACGCTCCTCGAACCTCCGATGGTCGGCCCCGAATCCGGCACCGGAGGAGTTCCCCGTCGGCTGCCCAGCACCCGCGCGCTCCGCGCGTCGTGAAGGGCCTCCACTAGGTAAGACGTTGAGTTCTCGGTCCGGGTTGCACGGCTCGGTGAATTCTTTCCGAGCAGATGTCCCGGGCTCTGATACCAGTGTGCCCTCCGGTTCCGGGGAGGAAACCGGGCACAACGTCCCCTACATGGCTGGTGACTCGGCGTGTCCGCGGCCGGGTGCTGGATCCGCCGTCCCCGAGCGCGCTCGGAGGGGGAGGCTCGGACGTGCGAAAACGCGCGCCGGCTGAGGGGTCCGAACGAAAGGCGGACCCGTCAGCCGACGCGCGTTGGGCGACGCGGCCGGTGGTGGCTCAGCGCGCGCGGCGAGCCAGCCGCTCCGGGTCGAGGATCAGCACGCTCTTGCCCTCCAGCCGCAGCCAGCCGCGGTGGGCGAAGTCGGCGAGCGCCTTGTTCACGGTCTCCCGCGAGGCGCCGACGTACTGCGCGATCTCCTCCTGCGTGAGGTCGTGGGTGACCCGCAGCAGACCGGCTTCCTGGCTGCCGAAGCGCTGCGCGAGCTGCAGCAGCGCCTTGGCCACGCGACCGGGCACGTCGGTGAAGATCAGGTCGGCGAGCATGCCGTTGGTCCGGCGCAGCCTGCGCGCGACGACCCGCAGCAGCTGCTCGGCGATCTCCGGGCGGGTGCCGATCCACTGCCGCAGCGCACTGCGGTCCATGGTCAGCGCGCGGACCTCGGTCACCGTGGTGGCGGTCGAGGTGCGCGGGCCCGGGTCGAAGATGGACAGCTCGCCGAACATGTCCGACGGCCCCATGATCGCCAGCAGGTTCTCGCGGCCGTCGGGCGACTTGCGCCCGAGCTTGACCTTGCCGGATTGGATGATGTAGAGCCGGTCGCCCGGCTCGCCCTCGGCGAAGATCACGTGTCCGCGCGGGAACTCAGACGGTTCCAGCGACTGGGTCAGCGCCTCCGCCGCGGCCGGTTCCACGCCCTGGAAGATTCCGGCGCGGGAAAGGGTCTCGTCCACCTCGTCCCTCCATGTTGAGACGCGGCGGCTCGTTCGAAGCGGTGCCCGCGTCGTTCCGCGGTCACCGTACTGTGCCGCCGATCACTACCAGTTGAGTTTAAGACTGGTCGCGGGAACGGCGAGTTCGCAGCTTGCCGGCGCGTCCCACCCTGCGTAGCTGGAAGAGCTCCAGCGCACGCCCGATTCCCTGCCGGAACAGCGCCCGGACCTCATCGGGCCGAGCGTTCTCCAGCAGCTCTTCGACCTCGTTCTCCTGCACCGCGACGTGCCGCAGCCGTGCCTCCACGCGCTCCATGAACAACGTGAAGAACATGATCACTAGCGGTACGACGATAACGAACCAGGCAGTCATGATGCTTGAATCCTCGCTCATGCCTTCGAGACGGACGCAACCGGGGGTCGGTTGCCCGTCGACGGGGTCGGGTTCGGGTGTCGTCGTGGTCCGTAGTCTGGTGGGGTGCCGGAGCCAGCCCACGACAGGTCACAGCCTGGTCGATCATCCTCCCATCGGCCCGCCGCGGCCCGATCGGCGCCCACCCGGTCGACGACCGCGGGCGCCGTGACCTCCGGTTCCGGTCGTTCCCGAGCCGGGGGAGCACCGGCGCGCCGACCGCGCCGCAGCGCGGCGAGCGCCGGGACGGAGACCCGCACCGGGCTCGTCCGGCGGGCGCGGCGGATGGTGCGGGAGCTCGCCGAGGGCTACCCGGACGCGCACTGCGAGCTCGACTTCGCCGACCCGCTGCAGCTCGCGGTCGCGACGATTCTGTCCGCGCAGTGCACCGACAAGCGGGTCAACCAGGTGACGCCCGCGCTGTTCGCCCGCTACCCGGCGGCCGCGGACTACGCCGGCGCCGACCGGACCGAGCTGGAGGAGCTGATCCGCTCCACCGGCTTCTACCGGAACAAGGCGAACTCCTTGCTGGGGCTGGGCGCGGCGCTGGTGGAGCGGCACGGCGGCGAGGTGCCCGCGCGGCTCGACGACCTGGTGAAGCTGCCCGGGATCGGTCGCAAGACCGCCAACGTCATCCTCGGCAACGCCTTCGACGTCCCCGGCATCACCGTCGACACCCACTTCGGCCGGCTGGTGCGCCGCTGGGGCTGGACGGTGGAGGAGGACCCGGTCAAGGTGGAGCACGCGATCGGCGAGCTGATCCCCCGCAAGGAGTGGACGATGCTCTCGCACTACGTGATCTTCCACGGGCGCCGCGTGTGCCACGCGCGCAAGCCCGCGTGCGGCGCGTGCCTGCTGGCGAAGGACTGCCCGTCGTTCGGTGCCGGCCCGGAGGAGCCCTCGGCGGCGGCGAAGCTGGTGCGCGGGCCGGAGGCGCCGCGGCTGCTGGAGCTAGCCGGGATCTCCGGTGAACTGGACGAGGCGACCATCGAGAAGGCGGCGGCGAAGGAGCCGGACGCGTGAGCCGCTGGCGGTACGTCCGCGAGTTCCGCAGCGAGATCCGGTGGACGGTCGTGGTGCTGGTGCTGGCCGGGCTCGCCGTGGTCGCGCTGTGGCCGGGTGGTTCCGGCGGCGGGGCGCCGACCGCGGACGCCCCGGAGCAGCGGCCGCAGGCGGCCCCGGTCGACCCGGCGCTGCGCGCGGGCCTCGGACCCTGCCCCGAGCCGCGGGCCGGCGGCCCCGCCGAGCTGGCCGGGGCGACCGGGACCTGCTTGGCCGACGGCCGCCCGGTGGACGTCGGCGCCGCGCTGGCCGGACGCCCGGCGCTGGTCAACGTGTGGGCGACCTGGTGCGCCCCGTGCCGCACCGAGCTCCCCGCGCTGCAGGAGTACTCCGCCCGCCCCGGCTCGATCCCGGTGCTGGGCGTGCAGGTGCGCAGCGACGAGGCGGACGGCCTGGCGCTGCTGCGCTCGCTGGGGGTGCGCTTCCCGGCGGTGCACGACCCGGACGGCGCGCTGCGCGCCGCGCTGCGGGTGCCGAACGTGCTGCCCGCCAGCTTCGTGATCACCGAATCGGGAGAGGTCCGGCGCATCGATCCGCCGGAGGTGTTCCGCTCCGCGGACGCGGTGGACGCCGCGGTCCGCCGCACCTTGGGAGGTCGATCGTGACGGACCCGGTGGTCGACGGCTCGGCCGCACCGGAGTGGCTCGCCCCGCTGGTGCGGCGCAGCGCGGACGTGGACCAGGGCCACTTCGGCTGGCCGCGGCTGCGCCCGCCGCGCAGCGCCCGCCCGGCCGCGGTGCTGATCCTGTTCGGCGAGGACGCGGACGGGCCGGACGTGCTGCTGCTGCGCCGCGCGGACGGGCTCAGCTCGCACCCCGGGCAGGTCGCGTTCCCCGGCGGCTCGATCGACCCGTCCGACGCGGGCCCGGTGGCCGCGGCGCTGCGCGAAGCGCAGGAGGAGGTCGGCGCGCACCCCGCGGGCATCCGGCCGCTGGCCGTGCTGCCGGAGCTGCACGTGGCGCACAGCGGTTTCCGGGTGACTCCGGTGCTGGCGCACTGGCGGGATCCGTCCCCGGTGGCCGCGGTCGACCTCGGGGAGACTCGTGCGGTGGCCCGGGTCCCGCTGTCGTGGCTGGTGGACCCGGCGAACCGGCTCCGGGTGCGGCTGCGCGACGGGCGCGCCGGTCCGGCGTTCGTGGTGCCGGGGATGCTGGTGTGGGGGTTCACCGGGGTGCTGCTGGCCGGGGTGCTGGAACTCGGCGGCTGGTCCGCCGGCTGGGACGATGCCCCGGAGCTGGACCTGGACGAGGCGTGGCGGGCCGCGGAGTCCGCCGCGGACGTCGGTTTCGGCGGCTGACGGTGGCCTGCGCACCGGCAGGGGACGTGACGCGGCGGAAGGGTGTTCGGTGAACTGGGTCGATCTGCTGGTGGTGGCGCTGGCGCTGCTGGCCGCCGTGTCCGGCGCGCGCAACGGCCTGGTCACCGCGCTGTTCTCGTTCCTCGGCGTGTTCGTCGGCGCCGTCGTGGGTCTGCGGGTGGCGCCGCTGCTGTTGGAGCGGCTGGACAGCCAGCCGGCCCGGATCGGGTTCGGCGTGGGCATCGTGGTGCTGCTGGTGGCGTTCGGCGAGACGTTCGGCATGTGGGCGGGCCGGGAGCTGCGGGACCGGATCACCTCGTCGAAGCTGACCGGCGTGGACAACGTGCTCGGCGCGGTGCTGCAGTGCGTGGCGGTGTTCGTGGTGGCCTGGCTGGTGGCGCTCCCGTTCACCTCGGCCTCGGCGATGCCGGGGCTCGCGTCGGCGATCACCCGCTCGCAGGTGCTGAGCCAGGTCGACTCGATGATGCCGACCGCGGTCAAGTCGTTGCCGGACGAGCTGCGCCGGATGCTCGGGGTGAGCGGCTTCCCGGACGCGCTGGAACCGTTCTCGAAGACCCCGGTGGCCGCGATCGACCCGCCGGACCAGGCGCTGGCCTCCAGCGACGTGGTCCGCAACGCGCAGACCAGCGTGGTGAAGGTGCGCGGCCGCGCCGCGTCCTGCGCGCGGGCGCTGGAGGGCTCCGGATTCGTGGTCGCCCCGCACCGGGTGATGACGAACGCGCACGTGGTCGCGGGCACGGACCGGGTGGCGATCGAGGTGGGCCGCGGCGAGTTCGCCGCGGACGTGGTGATGTTCGACCCGGCGACGGACCTGGCGGTGCTGGCGGTGCCGGACCTGGACGCGGACGCGATGCCGCTGGACCGCTCCGAGGTGCCGCCCGGCGGCAGCGTCGTCGCGCTCGGCTACCCGCTGGACGGCCCGTACACGGCGTCGGCGGGCAGGCTGCGGCAGCGGATCAACCTGCGCGGCCCGGACATCTACGACGCGAACACCGTGGTGCGGGACGTGTACACGGTGCGCGGGAAGGTGCAGAGCGGGAACTCCGGCGGCCCGCTGGTCGCCCCGGACGGGGACGTGGTGGGCGTGGTGTTCGGCGCCGCCGTGGACGACCCGGAGACCGGGTTCGCGCTCACCGCCGACGAGGTGGCCGACGAGGTCGCCGAGTCCTCGGCGCTCACCAGGCCGGTCTCGACCGGTGAGTGCACCGGCGGCTGACTCCTCGCCGGACCCGGAACGCGCGGAGGCCAGGCGCCCGCGTTCGGGCGTCTCCCCCCCGGGACCGGTCCGGTACTAGCTCTCGATGGCGTGCGCGGCGTCGTCCTGGCCGCGTCGGCGAGCGAGCTGCTTGGTGTCCTTGAGCGTCGCGATGGTGCGCTTCGGCGCTCGGATCTTGCGCACCCGCAGGTAACCGAGCAGTCCGAACAGTCCGGCGACGACCAGCATCAGCAGGAACACGATGCCGAAGGAGGCCCAGCGCCAGATCCCGAGCGCGTGCAACCCTTCGGCGAGGGTGAAGAAGAGGAAGAACATGCTGAAGCCGAGCACGGCCAGCGCGAGGACGAAGTAGACGCTGCCCTTGACGCCCTTCTTCACCTCACCGGTGACTTCGGCCTTGGCGAGTTCGATCTCGGAGCGGACCAGCGTCGACAGGTGCGTGGTCGCGTCGCGCACGAGGGAACCGATGGACTGCTCGCCGCCCGCGCCAGTGCCCTCTTCGGACAGCGGTAGGGATGTGACGGCCGACCAGGCTCCGTCGCTGCTGCCTTGCTGGTTCTTCTGGGCGCTGTTCACGCCCGCCATCGTGCCACGCCGCCTGGTGCCCGACCGAGTGAGACTCCCGTGGCGTTACCGGTGGGTGATCTACCGAGACCGATCAGTTCAGCTCACGGGCGGTGCGCCGTCCGCGCCGCAGCAGCAGCGCGGCGGCGATCAGCGCGGCGAGCGCGGACGCGATCAACACCGCCGTCTTGGCGCGTTCCGCCGCGTCCCCGGCCAGCGACAGCTCGGCGATGAGCAGGCTGACGGTGAACCCGACCCCGCCGAGCACGGCGAGCGCCGAGATGTCCCGCCAGGTCACCCCGCCCGGCCGCGCGCCGATCCCGAGCCGCACCGCCAGGTAGGACGTGCCGAAGATCCCGATGAACTTGCCGAAGAACAACCCGGCCATCACGGCGATCGCGATCCGGTCGTGGAACACCGCGCCCAGCGCCGCCCCGTTCACCGGCACCCCGGCGGCGAAGAACGCGAACACCGGCACCACCAGTCCCGCCGACCAGGGCTGCAACCGGTGTTCCAGCCGGACCGACGGCGCGGCGTCCTCGCCGGGATCGGCCCGCACCCTGGTGAGCAGCCCGAGCGCGACGCCCGCGATGGTGGCGTGGATGCCGCTGCCGTGGACCGCGAGCCAGGTGGCGACCGCCAGCGGCACGTACAGCCACGGCGTGGTGATCCGCCTGCGCTGCGCGAACCAGTAGGCGGCGCCGAGCAGGACCGCCGCGAGCAGCGGCAGCGGGCTCAGCCCCGCGGTGAACAGCACGGCGATCACGATGATCGCGCCCAGGTCGTCGACGACGGCCAGGCTGAGCAGGAAGACCCGCGCCGCGGCCGGGATCCCGGAACCGGCCAGCGACAGCACCCCGAGCGCGAACGCGATGTCGGTGGCCACCGGGATCGCCCAGGCCTGGCCCGCGCCGGGCGCCCCGTGGCCGACGGCGAACGCGATGATCGCGGGCGCCACCATGCCGCCGAACGCCGCCAGCACCGGCAGCGCCGCCGTCCGGCGGTCGGCGAGCTCCCCGACGACGAGCTCCCGCTTGAGCTCCAGCCCGGCGACGAAGAAGAAGACCGCGAGCAGCCCGTCCTTGACCCACTCGCCGACGGTGAGGTCCAGGTGCAGCGCGGCGGGCCCGACCGCGAAGTCCCGCACTCCCGCGTACAGCCCGCCGAGCGGCGAGTTCGCCGCGAGCAGCGCGAGCGCGGTGGCGACCAGCAGCACCACGCCTCCGACGGTCTCGGTCCGCAGGTAGCGGGCGAGGGCGGCGGTGCCGCGGGCCGGGGCGGGTTCGGTCATCGGTGGCCTCCTGGTGGCGGACGTGCTGATGCGTCGCCGACCAGACTTCCCGGCACACCTGCCGACGACCCTAGCAGCCGCTCGGGCGCGCACCGGAACGCGAGCGGGCCCGGCCCCCACCGGGAGGACCGGGCCCGCGAGCGGAGTTCGATCACTCGTCGGAGGACTTGCGGATGCCCTTCGAGATGAGGTCCATGACCGAGGAGTCCGCCAACGTCGACACATCGCCGACCTCGCGGTTCTCCGCCACGTCCCGCAGCAGCCGACGCATGATCTTGCCGGAGCGGGTCTTCGGCAGCTCCTGCACGACCATGATCTGCCGCGGCTTCGCGATCGGGCCGATCTCGTGCGAGACGTGGTCGCGCAGCGCCTTCAGCGCCGCGTCGCCTCCCGCCTCGTCGGCGGCGTTGCCGCGCAGGATGACGAACGCGACGATGCCCTGCCCGGTGGTCGGGTCGCTGGCGCCGACGACCGCGGCCTCGGCGACCGTCGGGTGCGAGACCAGCGCCGACTCGACCTCGGTGGTGGAGATCCGGTGGCCCGAGACGTTCATGACGTCGTCCACCCGGCCCAGCAGCCAGATGTCGCCGTCGTCGTCGTACTTGGCGCCGTCGCCGGCGAAGTAGTAGCCGAGATCGGCGAACTTCGACCAGTAGGTGTCCTTGAACCGCTGGTCGTCGCCCCAGATGCCGCGCAGCATCGACGGCCACGGCTTGTCCAGCACCAGCAGCCCGCCGCCGCCGGGGCCGACGTCCTCGCCGGTCTCGTCGACGACCTTCGCGGAGATGCCGGGGAGCGGGACCTGCGCGGAACCGGGTTTGGTGGCGGTCACCCCGGGCAGCGGCGAGATCATGATCGCGCCGGTCTCGGTCTGCCACCAGGTGTCGACGATCGGGGTCTTCCCGCCGCCGATGTGCTCCCGATACCACATCCAGGCCTCGGGGTTGATCGGTTCTCCGACCGAGCCGAGCACCCGCAGCGTGGACAGGTCGTACTGGGCGGGGATCTCCGCGCCCCACTTCATGAAGGTGCGGATCGTGGTGGGCGCCGTGTAGTACAGCGTCACGCCGTACTTCTGCACGATCTCCCAGTGCCTGCCCTCGTGCGGGCTGTTCGGCGTCCCCTCGTAGATCACCTGCGTGGCGCCGTTGGCCAGCGGTCCGTACACGATGTACGTGTGCCCGGTGACCCAGCCGATGTCGGCGGTGCACCAGTACACGTCCGACCCGGGCTTCAGGTCGAAGACGGTGCGGTGCGTGTAGGCGGCCTGGGTGAGGTAGCCGCCGGAGGTGTGCAGGATGCCCTTCGGGCTCCCGGTGGTGCCGGAGGTGTAGAGGATGAACAGCGGGTGCTCGGAGTCGAACGCCTCCGGGGTGTGCTGGTCGGACTGCGGCTCGACCACGTCGTGCCACCACTTGTCCCGCTCGTTCCACGCGACCTCGGTGGCGGTGCGCTTGACGACCAGGACGTGCTCGACGCTGGGCGTGTGCTGCACCGCTTCGTCCACGTTGGCCTTGAGCGGGGCGGCCTTGCCGCGCCGGTACTGGCCGTCGCAGGTGATGACGACCTTCGCCTCGGCATCGTTGATCCGGGCGCGCAGCGCCTCCGCGGAGAAGCCGCCGAACACGACGCTGTGCAGCGCGCCGAGGCGCGCGCAGGCGAGCATCGAGAACACGGCTTCCGGCAGCATCGGCAGGTAGATCGCGACCCGGTCACCGGCGCCGACGCCCAGCGAGGCGAGCGCGTTCGCGGTGCGGCTGACCTCGCGCTGCAGCTCGGCGTAGGTGATCGTGCGGCTGTCGCCGGGTTCGCCCTCCCAGTGGATCGCGACCCGGTCGCCGTTGCCCGCCTCGACGTGCCGGTCCACGCAGTTGTGGGCCACGTTCAGCTCGCCGCCGACGAACCACTTCGCGAACGGGGCGCCGGACCAGTCGAGGACCTGGTCCCACTTGCGGGCCCAGTCGAGCTGGTCGGCCTGCTCCGCCCAGAAGCCCTCCCGGTCGGCGGCTGCCCTGTCGTACGAGTCCGACGTGGCGTTGGCCGCGGCCGCGAACTCGGCCGTCGGCGGGAAGGTCCTGCTCTCCGTGAGCAGGTTGTCCAAGGTGTTGCTCGGCCCGTCGGGCTGGCTCATTGCGGGGAACCTCCCTGCGCTGCGGGGTGACCTTCGATGTCATCTAGACCGTAGTGCGACGCGGCTCACTCCGACAGAGGTTCTCGCTTTGGTGCGACCAATCCTGCCGGTGACGTCCGTGGTCCGGGCTCGGCACCTGCGGAGCAGGCTGGTGCCCCGAACGTTGCAATCGAGTTGCCCACACACGGTCGAGTGACCAGGGGCGGGAGGTGCGCGACCGCCTCCGGTGCCGGGACCTGCGCAGGTGGGAACGGGTCCAGGCGGGGCCGCCGCACCCGCCGGGTAGCGTCCAGCGGCGTGAGTGCCCAAGAGTCGTTGCTCCCGCTGCTGGAGCTGCCCGGTGTCACCGACGCGGTCGCCGCCGCGCGGACCGCGATCGACGAGATCCACCGGCACCCGGCGAACCGCCGCGGCTGGCCCGCGACCAGCGCCGAAGCCTCGGTGCGCGCCGCCCGCGCCTCGGCCGCCGTCGCCGGCGGGGCCACCGAGATCCCGGACAGCGGCGAGGTGAGCGACCCGCTGCTGGCGGGCGCGCTGCGCGTCGCCGAAGCGCTGGGGCCGCTGCTGCCGACCTGGCAGCGCGCCCCGCTGCAGGCCCTGGCCCGGCTGCACGTGCTCGCCGCCGCGGACCTGCCCGGCGACCCGGACCGGCTCGGCAGGCCCCGCGAGGACCCGGCCGTCTCGGGGCGGCTGGACCTGCTCGCCCAGGTCGTCGCCGACGCGGGCGGCCGCTCGCAGAACCTGGTGCCCGGGCCGGTGCAGGCCGCCGTGGTGCACGGCGAACTGCTCGCGCTCGCCCCGTTCGGCGAGGTCGACGGCATCGTGGCGCGGGCCGCCGCCCGGCTCAGCGTGATCGGCAGCGGCCTCGACCCGAAGGGCCTCGTCGTGCCGGAGGTCGCCTACTTCCGCCGCCGGGCCGACTACCAGGACGCCGCCGCCGCGTTCGCCCCCGGCGACCCCGACGGCGTCGCGCAGTGGATCGTGCACTGCTGCACCGCGCTGGAGACCGGCGCGCGGGAAGCGAAGTCCATCGCCGACGCCGTCCAATCGTGAGCACCGCACCGGGAGGGGGCACGGACGTGCCGAAGAAGGTCCTGCTCGACTGCGACCCGGGCATCGACGACGCGCTGGCCATCGCCTACGCCCACGGCAGCCCCGAACTGGAGCTCGTCGGGATCACCACCGTCGCGGGCAACGTGGGGCTCGACCACACCACGAACAACGCGCTGTGCCTCACCGGCTTCTTCGGCATGGACGTGCCGGTCGTCGCGGGCGCCGACCGGCCGCTGGTGCGGGACGTCGTGCTGGCCGACGAGGTGCACGGCGGCAACGGTCTCGGCGGGGTCCGGCTGCCCGCCGCCACCAGCGGGGTGCGGGACGGGCACGCCGTCGACTTCATCATCGACACCGTCGCCGCAGCGCCCGGCGAGATCAGCCTGGTCGCGGTGGGTCCGCTGACGAACGTCGCGCTCGCGGTGCGCAAGGAGCCCCGGCTCGTCGAGCAGGTCCGCGAGTTCGTGATCATGGGCGGTTCCTACACCAGGGGGAACCGCACGCCCGCCGCGGAGTTCAACGTGCTCGCCGACCCGGAGGCCGCCGCCGTCGCGTTCGGCGCCGGCTGGCGCACCACCATGATCGGCCTCGACCTCACCGCGCAGGCCCGCGCGACCGCCGCCGTCCGGGGCCGGTTCGCCGGGCTGGGCAGGCTGGAAGCCGAGCTGATCTCGCCGATCCTCGACTTCTACGGGCAGCACCCGCAGTACCGCGTGGAAGGCCCCGCCGTGCACGACCCGTGCGCCATCGCCTACGCGCTCGACCCCGGCATGTTCACCACGGTGCCCGCGCGGGTCGACGTGGAGGTCCACGGCCGGTTCACCTCGGGCATGACCGTCACCGACTTCGCCGCCCCCGCCGAGCTGCACAACGCCGAGGTCGCCACCGTCCTCGACACCGAACGCTTCTGGGCGAGCTTGTTCACCGCCCTCGGCCGCGTCGCCACCGGCATGGCCTGACTGCCGGATCGGCTCAGCTGCCGAGGGTGCGGAGGGCGTCGCGGACCCGGCCGTCGGCGGCGGTCAGCGCGGCCGCGGCGCGGGGGACTTCGGCGCCGGTCAGCAGGTGCACCAGTGCGGTCTTCAGGTCGCCGTCCGCCGCGTTCAACGCCCGCGCGCACTCGTCCTCGGACGCGGCCGTCGCCTCCCGCAGGATCTCGACGGTGCGGCCGCGCAGCTTCGCGTTCGTCGCCAGCAGGCTCACCATCAGGTTCGAGTAGGTGCGGCCCATCCGGATCATCACGGCGGTGGAGAACGAAGTGAGCACCAGCTTCTGCGCCGTGCCCGCCTTCATCCGGGTGGAACCCGCGATCGGCTCCGGCCCGGTGTCCACCGCGATGGTCAGGTCGGCCGGGGCGTCGCCCGCCGATTCGGGGTTCGCCGACATCAGCGCCGTGCCCGCCCCGATCTCGCGCGCCGCGCGCAGCGCGCCCAGCACGTACGGGGTGCGGCCGGACGCGGTCAGCCCGAGCACGAAGTCCCCCGCGGCCACCTCGGCCCGGGCCATCGCCGCCCCTGCCTCGGCGTCGTCCTCCGCGTTCTCCACCGGCTTCTGGAACGCTCCGGCGCCGCCCGCCTGGTGCGCCACCACCCAGTCCGCGGGCACGTTGTAGGTGGGGATCAGCTCGGCCGCGTCCAGCACCGCCAGCCGGCCCGAGGTGCCCGCGCCCACGTAGTGCACCCGGCCGCCGCCGCGGAGCGCGGCCACCGCCCGGTCGACCGCGCGCGCCAGGTCCGGGAGCGACCGGCCCACCGCCTCCGGCACCGTCCGGTCCTCGGCGTTGAGCACCCGCAGCACGTCGAGCGTCGGCAGCAGGTCGATGTCCCTGGTCCGCTCGTTGGTGCGCTCGGTGGGGGCGTCCACCCGCACGGCGGGTCCCTCGGCGTCGCGGTTCATCGGCCGTCCTCCTTGTGCCGTCGGCGGTCCGGGCGGGCACCGAGCCGGTGCGCGCCGACCGCCTCGTAGGTGGCGTCCAGCGCCGCCTTCGCCTCGTCGATGTGGCGTTGCGCCACCCCGATGAACAGGCAGTCGATCACGGTGAGCTGGCCGATGCGGCTCGCCATCGCACCCGATCGGTACGTCGTCTCGCGCACCGCCGTGGTCAGCACCTGGTCGGCCACCTCGGTGATCGGGGAGCGGCTGAAGTTGGTGAGCGCGGCCGTGATCGCGCCGCGGTGGCCCGCCTCGCGCAGCGCCTCGACGGTCTCGGTCGTGGCGCCGGTGTGCGAGATGCCCAGCGCCACGTCGCCCTCCCGCAGCAGCGCCGCCGAGGTCAGCGCCGCGTGCGTGTCCGACCAGGCGAAGCAGGTCAACCCGATGCGGTGCAGCTTCTGCTGCAGGTCCAGCGCGACGAAGGCGCTGGCCCCCACCCCGTAGACGTCGATCCGGCGGGCGCCCGCGACGGCCTCGACCACCGCGGCCAGCGCGTTCGCGTCCAGCTGCCCGGCGGTCTCCTCCACCGCCTTCGCGTCGGCGTAGGCCACCTTGTCGATGATCTGCTCCAGCCGGTCGTCCGGCTCGATGTCGCCGCCGAGGTCGCGGTCCCGGCTGGAGGTGCGGGCGGTGTCCGCGGCCAACGCGATCCGCAGATCCGGGTAGCCGCCGACGCCGATCGCCTTGCAGAACCGGGTCACGGTGGTCTCGCTGGTCCCGGCGGCCTCGGCCACGTCCGTGATGCTGCGCCGCGCGATGGAGGCCGGCGCGGACAGCACGATGTTGGCGACCCGCTGCTCGGCCCTGGCCAGGCCCGGGAGCAGGGAGCGGATCCGGACCAGCGGGCTGGTCGCACCGGCTTCGGTCGACGCGTCGTCAAGGGCCATGTGGGAAACTTACTGACGAGGATCTGTGCAGGTCAATGCGGGTATCTCCGGTGCCTTCCCGCGCTGGTCGGGGTGCTGGTGTGGAACTCTGCCGACGGGTGGACGGTGGTCGGCGGCCACCGGGTTGCACCGCCCGTTCGCTAGGCTTCGGGCAGATGCCACGGCGCGGAGCGGGGTGACATGAGCGGGCCAGCGGACCTTGGTTCCGAGCTGTTCTGCGCCACCGGATCGGTCTCCGCCCCGGTCGACGAGCACGCCGAATTCCTGCTCCAGCAGCACGAGGCGGGTGCCCTGCGGCTCTACGACCGCGGCGCGCTGGACCGCGCCGACCCGGACGCGCCGCTGCGCTGGCGGATGACGTGGCAGCGCGCGGACGGCCCGGTCTCGGCGGTGCTGGTGCTGCTGGCGCGGGACGACCTGGTGCGGTGCTGGTTCGCCGCGCGCACCCCCGGCGGGTGGGGGATCGGAGTCCCGTCGCCGCTGCCGCGCGCCGGGCTCGCCCGGTTCCCGCTGGCCGACCCGCGCAGCGGGCTCGCCGTCACCGGTTCCACCTTGCGCGACGACCCGGACGACCTCGCCGGGCTGCTCGCCGCCATCCGGGACCGGCGCGGCGGGACGGCCGTGCTGGTCCGGCACGTCGACCGCGAGGCGGGACGTCCGCTGGTGGTGCCGCGGGCGACCGCGGAGTTCCGCAAGGCCACCGCCGGTACGGCCCCGGTCGTGTTCGTCGGGGACGCGGTGGCGCGCCGCCTCGACGCGGAACTGCCGGAATCGCTGCGGATCCCGCACCGCGGCGCCCGGCTGTTCCTGCCCGGGCCGTGGGCCGCCGAACGCGACGATCCCCTGCTGTCCGAAGTGGACGCGGCTGATCCCGCCGCTTGGGACGAAGCCGCCGCGCTCGCGTTGCGGGTGTCCCGGTGGCGCTCGCCCGCGGCCGACGACGCGGACGAACCGTGGGCGCTGCTGTTCGCCACCGGCTGGCAGGACCAGCGCGTCGCCGACTCGCCCGTCGGGCCGGGGGAGCGGTGGTTCGCCACCGCGGGCGGCGCCGACAAGTCCGACCTGCGCCAGCGCATCCAGGGGGCCGGAGCGCGGCAGGCCGAATCCCGCCGGACCGCCGCGCGGCGCGCCGCCGCCGCGCACGAGCTCGACGCCGAGATCGACCGGCGCACCGCCCGCACCGCGGAGCTGGACCGGTCCCGCCGGGTGCTGGCGGGCGGCGTGCTGCGGTTGCGCGCCGAACGCGACGCGGTGCGGGAACGGCTCGCCCGGACCTCCCTCGGCGCCGCGCGGAGCCGCACCGCGGAAGCGCTACGGCTCGGCGCGGCCCGCTCGGCGCGGCTCGCCGAGTGCGAGCGCGAACTCGAACGGCTCCGCGCCGAGGAGGACCGGCTGCGCGGCCGCGGCGCACCCGCCGAGCTCGGACCGGCCGGCTCGGCCGACCGGCCCGGAGTCCACTTCGGACCCGAGGTGCGCGCCGAGGTGGACCGCCTCGACTGCGCGCGGGCGCGGCGCTGCGACCAGGTGCTCGACCTGCTCGCCCAGCACGCCGCGGCGCCCGGCGGCTCGCTGCCCGCGCTGCTGCGCGCGGGCGGGATCGGCGCCCCGGCGCTGCGACGCGCCCCGGCGGACGCCGCCACCACCTTCCGAGTCCCCGAAGCGGTCGACCCGACCGGCTGGACCGCGTTCCGCGACCACGTGCTGCTCGACCACGCCGGCGATCCACCGACCGCCCTGCACTACCTGGACGACACCGCCGGACCCACCGGTGCGGTGCACGTCGGGCACGTCGGACCGGAACCGCGATGAGCGGCACCGCACCGGAACCGCTGCGCCGCACCGCGTTCTGCGCGGCAGGCCACGCGGGACCCGAGCTGCTCGACGCCGGGAGCGCGCTGGTCCGGCTGCACGAAGCGGGCGAACTGCGGCTCATCGACGAAGGACGCGAACCCGGCGCCGAGCTGCCGCGCCGCTGGCGGGTGAGCTGGGGTCGCGGAACCGGCGAAGTGCGCGCCGCGCTCGTGGCCGCACCCGGCTCCGGCGACGCGCACGCCTTCTGGGTCTACGCCGAAGCCGCCCGGCCCTGGTCCCTCCGCGACCAGGTGAGCCCGGTGCAGAAGCTGGGACTGCTCGCCGCGCGACCGCGGGACCCGCGCGGGGCGTACTCGCTGACCGAGCAGAACCCGCTGGTGGAACTCGACGACGTGGACTTCCTGGTGCACACCTTCGACGAAGGCGTGCGGGACTCGCCGGTGCTGGTCTACAACGACGACTTCGCCCGGCCGCTCCCGCCGGAACTGCTGCGCTTCCGCAACGCCACCCGCGGCCTGTGCGGGCTGCTGCCCGCCGACGACTCGGTGCGGGACCGGGTGAACGCGCTGCTCCCGCCCGCACGCCGGATCCCCGCCCGCGCCGCCCGGCTGTACCTGCCGCCGTGGTGGGTCGATCACGAACCGGACCCGGTGCTGCCGCGGGACCGGTTCCACCGCGCCGGGGAATGGCGGAAGCTGGTGGACGCGGTGCTGCGGGCGAGCAGCTGGCGGGCCGGTGGCGCGATCCGGACGACTGGGGACGCCTGGCAGGCGCTGCTGTTCGACCCGATGCACGACCGCCGGGTCACCGCCGACACCCGCGGCGGCGCACTGCGCTGGCTGCCCGCGGCCGACGACGGTGGTGCGCGGGTGCTGCGGGACCGGCTCAGCGCCGCGGCCGGGCAGGAGGACGCCGCCCGGGACCAGGCCGATTCCGCGGCTCGGGCGCTCGACGAGCGGAGCGCCGCGGCCGAACGCGCGCGGCGGCGGGAACGGCGGTCCGCCGACTCCCGGCGGCGGCTGGCCGAGCTCGTCGGACGGCTGCGGGGCGAGCGGGACGAGGCCGAAGCGCTGCTGCGCCGCGGATCCGTCCCCGCCGCGTGGCGCGCGGCGCACGACGCCGAACTGGAATCCGCGCTGTACGCGGAAGAACTCGACGCGGCCGAAGACCGGCTGCTGCTGGCGCGCCGACGCGTCGCGGCGCTGCGGCGCATCACCGGAGCGGGGAAGGGCGCCGGGTCGTTCGATGCCGGGCCGTCCGACGCCGGGCAGCCCGAGTCCGATCCGTCCGACGCCGGGACGGCGGACGGGGAACTCGGCGGTCCCGGTCGTGCCGTAGCGGCGGCGGACGCCGGGCCGGCCGTGAACCGCTTCGCCGACCTGCTCGACGCGGCACACCGCGCACTGCCCGCGCTGCGCTTCGGTCCGCAGGTCGATCCGTCCGAACTGGACGGTCACCACCGCAGCGCGCAGTGGCTCCGCCGCACCTGGAACGTGCTGGTGCTGCTGGACTCGTACGCGCGCGAACGCGCCACCGCCATCGATCACGCCCGCCCGGACCTGCGCGGGTTCGCCCACTTCGTCCGCGCGCACGGCGGTGCGCGCGGGATCTCCCCGACGCTGATCGCCTCCGGGGAGACCGAGCTGGTGGTCAACACGCCGCGCTACCGCAACGCCCGCACCTTCCCGGTCCCGGTGGAGGTCGATCCGTCCGGGCACGCCTTCTTCGCCGCCCACGTCAAGATCGAGCGCAGCGGTGGTGTCGCGCCCCGCCTGCACTACTACGACGACACCCGCGGACGGTCCGCGTCTGTCCACATCGGACACCTCGGCCCGCACCTGCCCAGTCCCGAGACGAACTGAGCGGTGGCTCGGCCGACCCGGCCGGACGGGTCGCCGCCCGACCGCCCCGAACGCGGAGCGCGCGGCAGGAGCCACCGCGCGTCCCGCCGAGGCCGGACTACGCGCCCGGCACGTGCTCCGGCTCGACGAGCACCACCACGCGCTCGTCCCCCGGCTGCCCCCACTGGTACTCGTCCTCACCGGTGTACTTCTTCGCCATCTTGTTGATGAACGCGTTGTCCGGATCCGGCTCGAACCCGGCGACGCGGCCGCGGATCTCGACGTAGCGGTACGGGTTCTCCGGGTCGTGCGCGGACACCGCGATGCGCGGATCCCGCTGCAGGTTCCGGTACTTCTGCCTGCCGGTGGTCTGGCTGAACCTCACGTGCGTGCCATCCCACTCGACCCACACCGGGCTGGACTGCGGCTCGCCCCGCGGACCGAGGGTCGCGATGTGCGCGAACGCGCGCTTGCTGAGGATCTCGGCCAGTTCCTGCGGGATCGCGGCCATGAGCGCTGCCTCCTGGTGCTCGACGATGAACACCGGTCACGACGCGGCCGGAGGCGCGGCTATTCCGGATTCCCGGGCGGTACACCCGATCGGGAGCAACGGGACGCTCGGCTCCGGGCCGTTCAGCGCTCCACCTCCCGCCAGCCCTCCGCGCGCAGCCCCTGCGGTTCCAGCTCCCCGTCCAGCAAGGTCCGCTCCCGGTCCGCCGCGGAGATGCCGTCCAGCTGCACCCCGCGCCCGGTGTACCGCGCGTCCGGCGCGTAGCGCCAGCGCACCAGGATCCGCTGCCCCGGAGCCGCGTCCACCGCGCCCCGCACCTGCCACCACGCGCGGTGCCCGGAACCCGCCAGCACCCGCTGCGGTCCCTCCGGTGCGCCGTCGCCGCTCGCCTCCACCGGCACCGGGCGCCACGAGGCACCGCCGTCCGCGCTGGACTCCACCACGAGCGCATCGGTCCCGTCGCCGTCCCGCTGGGTGTCGACGAACGCGTCGAAGGACACCTGCGCGGGCCCGGCCACCGGCCCCAGCTCCCGGGTGGTCAAGGTCGCGGGTTCCGCGGCGGGCGCCGACCACTCGCGCGAACCGTGCTCCGGGCGCACCGCCAGCGACTCCGCCACGCCCTGCGCGAGCACCTGCCGGGCCTCGTTGTTGGACCCCCACTCCCGGGACGGGTGCACCCGGTTCGTCAGCAGCACCACCACCGAGCGCGACAGCGGGTCCAGCACCAGCGAAGTGCCCGTGTAACCGGTGTGCCCCGCCGACCGCGGGCCGCTCAGCCCCGCCATGTACCAGCGCTGGTCCAGTTCGAAGCCCAGCCCGTGCGAGTTCCCCGGGAAGCCGCCGTTGAAGTCGGTGAGCATCTGCTCGACCGAGTCCTCGTCCAGCAGCTCCGCGCCGCCGTAGCTGCCGCCGTTGAGCAGCGCTTGGCCGAGCACCGCCAGGTCGTGCGCGGTGGAGAAGATCCCGGCCTCCCCGGCGACCCCGCCCAGCGACCAGGCGTTCTCGTCGTGCACCTCGCCGCGCACCATGCCGCGCGGCGGATCGGCCTGGAACTCGGTGGCCGCGATCCGGTGCCGTTCCTGCGGCGGCGGGTTGTAGCCGGTGTCGGTCATGCCGAGCGGCTCGGTGATGCGCTGCCGCACCACCTCGTCGAGCGGTTCGCCCGCGACGCGGGACACCAGCACGCCCAACGTGATCATGTTCGGGTCGGAGTACTCGTAGCCCGAACCGGGCGGGTGCTGCGGGGTGAGGCCCATGACGTGCGGGATCCGCTCCTGCGGCGGCAGCTTCCACAGCTTCACCTCGGCCTGCAGCCCCGAGGTGTGCGTGAGCAGCTGGCGCACGGTGATCGATTCCTTGCCGTGCGCACCGAACTCCGGCAGGTACCGGGCGACCGGCGCGTCCAGCTCCACCGCGCCGTCCTCGACCTGCTGCAACGCGGCGATCGAGGTGAACAGCTTCGTGATCGACGCGACGTCGAAGATCGTGTCCGGCCGCACCGGTTCCTGCTCCTGCGGCGGCAGCTCGGTGCCCGTCCCGTCCGCGTAGCGCACCTCGCGGCCGAACGCGTCCTGCCGGACCACCACGCCGTCGTGCGCCAGCAGCGCCACCGCGCCCGCGTACATCGGGTGCTGCCTGCCCGGCACCACCTCGGTCCAGGCCGCGATCCGCCGCAGCGCCGCGTCGATCGGCGCCGGATCCAGCCCCACCTGCTGCGGGGTGCCCGGTCGCAGCACCGTGTCCGCGGGCGCGAAGCCCTGCTGCGGCCGGTCGAAGCGGCCGCCCGCGCCGTCCGGGGACGACGCGCACGCGGGCCCCGCGGTGGCCGCGGTGACCGACGCCAGGACCAGCGCCACCAGCGCTCTGCGCATCACGACCTCACCCCTCGCTCGGACGACCCGGCCTCACCGGTACAGCAGGAACCGCTCCCGCGAGCGCCGGAACCCGGTGAGGTCCGCCCGCCAGGAACCGACAATCTCGTCCACCTCCGCGCCCGCGTCGATCATGCCGCGGACCCGGTCCGTACCGGCCAACTTGTCGAACATGCCGTCCGGCCGCCAGCCGAACACCTCCGGGTACAGCCGCTTCGCCGAGACCAGCATCGCGATCGCCAGCCGCACCGGGTCCACGTCGCCGTCCCGGTAGAGCTGCACGCCGCCGCACGTCTGCTCGGCGTGCTTGGAGAACGTGGGCACGAAGTAGGTCTCCCGGAAGCGCACCCCGGCGAGCCCGGCCGCGTTCAGCTCCTCCGCCCACCGCCAATCGATGCCCGGTGCGCCGATGATCTCGAACGGGCGGGTGGTGCCGCGGCCCTCGGACAGCACCGTGCCCTCGAACAACCCCGTTCCCGGGTAGACCATCGCGGTGTCCGGCGTCGGCATGTTCGGGCTCGGCGGCACCCACGGCACCGCGGGCTCCGCGCCGCGCCCCTGCCAGCCCTCCACCCGGACCACCGACAGCCGGTCGCCCAGCGGGGTGTCGGAGTGCTCGGCGTCGAACAGCCGCGCCAGCTCACCGATCGTCATGCCGTGCTGCAGGGCGATCGGCAGCAGGCCCACCCCGGAGGTGAACCGCGGATCCAGCACCGGTCCCTCGACCCGGCGGCCCCCGATCGGGTTCGGCCGGTCCAGCACCACGAACTCCGCGTCTACCTGCGCGGCCGCCTGCATCGCCTGGTGCATCGTCCAGATGTAGGTGTAGAAGCGGGCGCCCACGTCGGCGATGTCGAACACCACCCGCTCCACCCCGGCCTCGCGGAACATCGCGGCCAGCTTCGGCACGTCCGCGCCGTATGCGTCGTACACCGGCAGTCCGGTGCGCGGATCGCGGACGTCGCCCTCCGAACCGCCTGCCTGGGAGGTGCCGCGGAAACCGTGCTCCGGGCCGAAGACCGCGGCGACGTCCACCGCTCCGCCGGCGTGCATCGCGTCCACCACGTGCTCCAGCGAGGCAAGCACCCCGGTCGGGTTGGTGATCACGCCGAGCCTGCGGCCCGCGAGCCGCTGCCAGCCCTCGGCGGCGAGCACGTCCGCTCCGGTGCGCAGCGACCCGGGCACCGGGCCGTCCTGCTCCGCGGCGCAGGCGCTGGTCGCGCCGAGCAGCGGGGCCGACACCGCGGTCGAGACCAGGAAACCCCGTCTGCTCAACGGCATCGGGGTCACCAGCTCAGTCCGTGGCCGAACGGGAACCGCTGCCCGGTGCCGTCCGCGGTGGGCACCGGAACGGGCAGCTTCCCGGCGGGGGAGACCTCGCCGAGCAGCACCCGCGCCAGCGACTCCATCGCCACCGGCTTGTCCGAGTAGGTCGCCAGCCAGGTGGGCACCTCTTCGACGTGCGCCGCGTCGTACGGGTCCCGCACCGCTGCCGCGACCACCCGCGTGCCGGAGTCCTGCAACGCCCGCACCA
Source organism: Saccharopolyspora sp. 7B (assembly GCF_020177435.1). Lineage (NCBI taxonomy): Bacteria > Bacillati > Actinomycetota > Actinomycetes > Pseudonocardiales > Pseudonocardiaceae > Saccharopolyspora > Saccharopolyspora sp. 7B. Next base: position 20,561 of record NZ_JAIUKC010000139.1, read on the forward strand.
GGTCGCGCTGCGCCGCGTTCGTCCCGTTCCACGCCGCGTTGGTCAGCACCACCACCGTGTCGTGCGAGCGCGCCGCGTCCACCGCCCGCCTGACCTGCCCGCTGGTCGGCGTCATGCCGGTCGGCAGGGAGTCCGCTTCCCGGCCGCGGGCGCGGAACCGCTCCGCCAGCTCGGCGGTCGCCTGGTCCCCGGCCCCGGTGACCAGCACCCGGCCCGGGTCCCGCAGCGGCAGCTCGTGCGCGTCGTCGCGCAGCACCGTGGTGGTGCGGTCGGTGAGCCGCTGGGCCTGCTCGCGGTGTTCGGCGTTGCCGACGACCCGGTCCACCGCCGCCGGGTCGACGAACGGCGAGTCGAGCACGCCGCGCTTGCGCTTCAGCTCCAAGATCCGCTCGACGCTGGCGTCGATGCGCTCCTCGGTGAGCGCGCCGGAACGCACCGCGCCCAGCACCCCGTCGATCGCGACCTGGAGGTTCTGCGGCATCAGCAGCTGGTCGGCGCCCGCTTGCAGCGCCAGCACCGGGATCTCCGCGTCCGAGTGCTTCGCCCGCACCCCGTCCATCTGCAGCGAGTCGGTGACGATCACGCCGCGGTAGCCCAGCTCGTCGCGCAGCATCCCGGTGAGGACCGTGGGCGACAACGTGGACGGCTCGCCCGAGTCGTCCAGCTTCGGGACCACGATGTGCGCGCTCATCACCGCGTCGGTCCCCGCCGCGATCGCCTCCCGGAACGGGGGCGCGTCCAGCTGCTCCCACTGCTCGCGGGTGTGCTCGATGACGGGCAGGTCGGTGTGGCTGTCCTGGTTGGTGTCGCCGTGCCCCGGGAAGTGCTTGGTCGCCGCGGCCACGTTCGCGCCGTCCTGGTAGCCGTGCACCGCCGCCGCGGACAGCCGCGCGGCCAGCGCCGGGTCTGAGGAGAACGAGCGGACCCCGATCACCGGGTTCGCCGGGTTCACGTTGACGTCCCCGCTGGGCGCGAAGTTCTGGTTCAGGCCCATCGCGCGCAGTTCCTCGCCGGTGATCCGCGCGGACGTCTCGGCGTCCTCCGGGCTGCGGCCCGCGCCCAGCGCCATGTTGCCGGGCAGTTGCGTCACCGGTTCGCCGATCCGGGTGACCTGGCCCTGCTCCTGGTCGGTGGAGATCAGCAGCGGCACCCCCGCCCCGGAGGACACCGCGGCCTGCTGCACCCCGTTCGAGAGCTCCGCGATCTGGCGTGGCTCGTGGAGGCTGTCGGTCCAGGTGAAGTGGATCAGGCCGCCGAGGTGGTAGCGCTGCACGACCTGCGCCGGGGTGTCCACGCCGAACTCGGTCCGGTTCTGCGGGTGCGGGGCGTCGGCGGCACGCCCGTAGGCGTAGGTCACGAAGAGCTGGCCGACCTTCTCCTCCAGCGTCATGCCCTGCACCTTCGCCTGGACGGACGGGTCGACCGCGCTGTGCACGGGGGGTGGCGCGGGTTCCTGCGCGCCCGCGGCGGACAGGCCACCGCCCACGGCGAGCACCGCCACGACGCTGCCGATGGCGGCGGGGAGCCGGTGGGAGCGTTTCAAGCCCACGGGGACCTCCTGGGGCTGTGCCCACGGTCCCGCGGCGGGGCGCCGGGTCGGGGTCGGCGGGCGGGGGCGGAAAGTCGTCCACCACCACGGGGGTGGAATTCGGAAGCTACTCACGTGCCCGTGCCCGGTCAACGCCATCCGGTGGGTGATCGGCGCGAACGGCCCTGATCAGCGCATCCGGGATGATCCGACACGCCGGGTGCGTTCCGGTCGGGCCCGCCCCGCGCGCGAAACGGGGGCGCCCGCCTCGGCGAGCGCCGCCTTTCGCGTGTTCGGACGGGTTACCAAGCGTGCACGAATGTCGTAACTTCCGGGCTAGGCGTCCGGCGTCCCGGTACGCAACCCCGTTCGACGACCGGCCTCACGTGGCGGCAGCGCGTGGGTGCTCCGTCCTCACGCACGGAGCCCGGACGGGGTGGACGGTGCTTCTCCTCCGCGCCGTCCCTGGCCGAACCGGAGTCCGCACCTCCTTTGTAGACCCCGCTCCGGACCGCTGCAATCCCCAGCGGGCTGATCGTTTCCGGGCGGGCTTCCCGCTGGTGGCGCGGGTCAGCGGCCGCGGCGCAGCCTGCGCAGTCCCCACCAGGCGGCACCGGCGGCGGCCACCGCTCCCACGCCGACCCCGGCGGCGGTCACCGCGGCCCGGGACGGGGTGGGGAAGCGGGCGCGCAGCGAGACGGGCTGCTCGAACGCCAGCGACGGCCAGCCGCGCTGGGCGGCGTGCTTGCGCAGCCCGCGGTCCGGGTTCACCGCGGTCGGGTGGCCGACGACCTCCAGCAGCGGCAGGTCGGTCACCGAGTCCGAGTACGCGTGGCAGGCGGCCAGGTCGTAGCCGTGCAGCTCGGCGAGCTCGCGGGCCGCCGCGGCCTTGTTCTCCGCCGAGCAGTAGAACTCCACGTCACCCGTGTACCTGCCGCCGGAGACCACCATCCGGGTGCCCGCGGAATGCGTCGCACCGAGCAGCGCGGCGATCGGAGCCACGACTTCTTGCCCGGAAGCGGAGAGCACCACGATGTCGTGGCCCTGCTCCTTGTGCTCCGCGATGAGCTGGGTGGCCTCCTTGTAGACCAGCGGGTCGACGATGTCGTGCAGGGTTTCCTCGACGATCGCGTTGACCTGCTCGACATCCCATCCGGCGCAGAGCGAGGTGATGTGCGCGCGCATCCGGTCCATCTGGTCCGCGTCGGCACCGGCCAGCATGAACACGAATTGCGCGTAGGCACTTTTGAGCACCGCCCTGCGGTTGATGAGGCCTTCTTGGAAGAACGGTCTGCTGAATGCGAGCGTGCTCGATTTGGCGATGACCGTTTTGTCCAAGTCGAAGAATGCCGCCGCCCGAGGCTCGGTGGCGGCCGGTGGGTTCGCGGGCGCTGTCACGAGGCACAGCATACGAAACATCGGCGATGTCCGGACGGCTGCACGTTCCGCCGATCGCACCAGTCACCCACGGTGTCGGAGCGCCTCCCGCGGGGGTGGGGCCAGGCGTGCGCCCGCGCGGGATGGCCTGCACGCTGAGTTTCCGGGGGTGCGTGCGGCGGCCGACGTTCCTCCTAATGGACGGGGCGCGTGTGAGGGGCACGGGGCGCTACAGTTGAGGGGTCCGGGAGCCCCGGACGGGTTCAGCTCGACCCCCCGGAGCTGAACTCTCGACGACCCCCGTCCCTCCCCCCTGACGGGGGTCGTCCCATTTCCACCGGGCGGGTCGCCCTCGTTCGGCTTTCGCCGCTCCCGCGCTGCCGGGCCACCCTTTCCATTGTTCCCGCGACCGGGCGCGGGCCCTTTCCGCGCTGCCGGGAGATGATCTCCGGCGCATCCGGTCGAGTTCTCCGCCCCATCGGAATGGCATTGTCGAAGTGGCGCGCATGTGCGGTTTTCCCTGACCAGCGGTTCGGTTTCGGCAATCTCCGACCATCCGGCTCGCTGAACCGGGGGACAGGTTGTCCACAGGTACCCGTTTCGTCCACAGATTCGCGATTCGGGGATCGACGCGGGGTTCCGCCTCGGTCACCGTTGATGACGAGCGGGAGAACGGCCGGAACCACCTTCGGACACCCGCGATCAGCCCGGATCCGAACGGGGACCTCGCATGTCCACGACCACCACGCCGCTGCTCATCACCGCCGACGAGGCGCTCGCTGAGGACGTCGCCCGCCTCGCCGCCGTCGCGGGCTGCGAACTGCGGCGGCACGACGGCGGGACCGCCCCCGGCGACCGCTGGCGGGATGCGGCGCTCGTCCTGCTCGACGGCCCGGCCGCCGCCGAGGCGCTGGTCGCGGAACTCCCGCGCCGGCCAGGCGTCGTGGTGCTGACGAGGGGCGGGGTGGGACCGCTGTGGCGACCGGCGTTCGAGGTCGGGGCGGAAGCGCTGCTCGGTCTGCCCGCCGAGGAGTTCCGGCTCGTCGAGCTGCTCACCGATGTCGCCGACGGCGCTCGCGCGTCACCCGGGGACGGCCGGGTGCTCGCCGTGCTCGGCGGCGCGGGCGGTGCCGGGGCGTCCACCCTGGCCGCGGCCACCGCGGTGACCGCCGCCCGTCGCGGGGACGGCGCGCTGCTGCTGGACTGCGATCCGGCCGGTGGTGGGCTCGACCTGACCGCCGGCGTGGAGGGCTCCTCCGGGCTGCGCTGGTCCGGGTTGTCGGTCGGTGACGGCCGGATCCCGTCGGGTGCGCTGCGCGCGGCGCTGCCGGGCCGCCGCCTCGGGCGGGGCAGGCTCACCGTGCTCTCCTGCGACCGGAGCGGCCCGGCGAACGGCCCCACCGCGACCTCGGTGCGCGCGGTGCTCGACGCGGGACGGCGCGCCGGGGACGTGGTGGTCTGCGACCTGCCGCGGACGCCGTTCGAACCGGCGGCGGCAGTGCTGCGGCGCGCCGACCTGGTCGTCCTGGTGGTTCCGGCCGAAGTGCGCGGCTGCGCCTCCGCGGCGAGCACCGCCGAGCTGGTGCGCGAGCACGCGGCCGGGCCGGTGCTGGCGGTCGTGCGCGGCCCGGCCCCGGGCGGGTTGCGCGTCGACGACGTCGAACGCGCGGTGGGCGTCGAGGTGCTCGCGGTGCTGCGGACCCAGCCCGCGCTCGCCGCCGCCGTGGACCGCGGCGGGCTGTGCGCCACCCGGGCGGGCAGCCGTGGGCCGATCGCCCGGGCCACCGGCGAAGTACTCCGCGTCCTGGACGAACTCGTGGCCGGACGGGCGGTGGCGTCGTGCACACCGAGCTGATCGAACGGGTGCGCCGCAGGCTCGCGGGCAGCGGCGCACCGCTCAACCCGTCCGCGGTGGCCACGGCCGTCCGCGAGGAGTCCGGCGGGCTCGTCGCCGACACCGACCTGCTCGCCGCGCTGCGCGCGCTGCAGCAGGAATTCCTCGGGGCCGGGGTGCTCGAACCGCTGCTGCGGGACCCGCGGGTCACCGACGTGCTGGTCACCGCACCCGACCAGGTGTGGGTGGACCGGGGAGACGGCCTGCGTCGCTGCTCGGTCACCTTCCCCGACGACGACGGGGTGCGGCGGCTGGCCCAGCGGCTCGCGGTCGCCACCGGCCGCCGGCTGGACGAAGCGCAACCGTGGGTCGACGCGTGGCTGCCCGGTGCGGAGTCGGGGGAGGCGGTGCGGCTGCACGCGGTGCTGCCACCGATCGCCGCGGACGGCACCTGCCTGTCCCTGCGGGTGCTGCGGCCCGCTTCGCACGACGTGGGCGCGCTGCGCCGCCTCAGGACCTTCGACGAGGCGCGCGCCACCGCGCTGCGAGAGATCGTCCGGCACCGGCTCGCGTTCCTGGTCACCGGCGGCACCGGCGCGGGCAAGACGACCCTGCTCGCCGCGCTGCTCGGCGAGGTGGGCCGGACCGAACGGATCATCTGCGTGGAGGAGGCCGGGGAGCTGCGACCCGAGCACCCGCACGTCGTCCGGCTGCTGACCCGGCCGGCGAACGTGGAGGGCGCGGGCGAGGTCCGCATCCGCGACCTGGTGCGCCAGGCGCTGCGGATGCGCCCCGACCGGCTGATCGTCGGCGAGGTGCGCGGCGCGGAGGTCTGCGAACTCCTGGCTGCGCTGAACACCGGGCACGACGGGGGCGGCGGGACCGTGCACGCGAACTCGCCCGCCGAGGTCCCGGCCAGGCTGGAAGCGCTCGCCGCGCTCGGCGGGCTGTCCCGGCAGGCGCTGCACAGCCAGCTCGCGGCGGCCGTGCAGGTCGTGCTGCACGTCCGGCGCGCCACCGGCGGAGGCAGGTACCTCGCCGAGATCGGGGTGCTGCGCCGCGAGGGAGACCTGGTGCGCGTGGTGCCCGCCTGGGAACGCGGCACCGGCTGGGGCGAGGGCAGGCCGGACCTGCTCGCGCTGCTGCGAGCGCGCGGGGGTGATCTGCCGTGCTGAGCGCACTGCTGTCCGCGATGGCCTTGCTGACCTGGCCGGACGTCCGCGCCCGGACCCGCATCGCCACCGTGCGGCCGGGGCCGGAACCGGTGCGGCGCCGCGCCCCGTCCTTCGGCGCGGCCCCGTGGGCGGTGCTGGGCGGAGTCCTGTTCGGCACCGCGCTCGCCGGGATCGGCGGCCTGCTCGCCGCCGCCGCGCTCGCCGCGCTGGGGATCTGGTGGTGGCGGGGACGCGGTGCGGATCGGCGGCGGACCGCCCGGGCGGCCGCACTCGCGTCCGCGCTCCGGATGCTCGTCGCGGAGCTGCGCGCTGGAGCACACCCGGCCGCGGCGGCCGAGGGCGCTGCGGCGGAGTCCGACCCGGCCGTGGCAGGACTCTTCCGGGACCTCGCCGCCACCGCGCGGCTCGGCGGGGACCCGGCCGCGGTGCTGCTGGCCGCCGCCGACCCCGCCGGTGCCGGTCCGGCGCGAGCGGACCCGCTGGCGCGCGCCGGTCGGGCGTGGGCGCTGGCCGATCGGCACGGGGTCGCGCTCGCCGAACCGCTGGATTCCGTGCGCCGCGACCTGGAACACCGGGTGGCCTTCGCCAGGGACGTGGACGCGAAGCTCGCCGGTCCGCGGTCTACGGCGGTGGTGCTCGCCGCGCTGCCGCTGCTCGGACTCCTGCTGGGCCAGCTCTCCGGCGCGGCACCGCTGGCGGTGCTCGCGCACGGGGTGCTCGGGCAGGCGCTGCTGGTCGGGGGAGTGGCGCTGTTGTGCGCGGGCGTGGTGTGGACCGTCCGGCTCACCGAATCGGTGGTGCGGACGTGAGCGCCGCCGAACTGGCCGGGGCCACCGCGCTGACCGGAGCCGTCGGGAGCGGCGCGCCGTGGGCCGCTGCGCTCATCGGGCTGGGCCTGCTGGTCGTGCCGTCCGGTCCCGCCCGGGCGCGGCTGCCGCCCGCACCCGCCCGACCCGGGTGGTCCCCGGCGGTGGCCGAGTGGTGCCGCGGTCGGCGGTCGGCGCTCGCGGCGGTGGTGGGCGGGCTGTGCGGCGCGCTGCTCGGCGGACCGGTGGGTGCGCTGCTGCTGGCGGCGGTCGGTTTCTGGTGGTTCCGGCGCCAGGTGGCGGGTGAACCGGTGGACCCGTTGGCACTGGCCGCGGGATGGGACCTGCTCGCCGCCGGGATGCGCGCCGGACTGCCGCCGGTGGTGCTGGTGCGCGCGGTCGCCGCCGAGTTGCCCGGTGCGGCGGGGGACGCGTTGCGGGAGGTGGCAGGACTGCTGGAACTCGGCGCCGACCCGGTCGCGGCCTGGGACCCGGCGCTGCGCCATCCCGGCACCGCCGAGCTGGCGAGAGCCGCCCGGCGCACGGCCCGGACCGGGAGCGCACTGGCCGAGGTCGCCGCCGAGCTGGCGGCCGAGTCCCGCGCCGAGCTGGCGGATCGCGCGCAGGCGCGGGCCCAGCGCGCGGCGGTGTGGGTCGCCGCCCCGCTGGGGCTGTGCTTCCTGCCCGCGTTCCTGTGCCTGGGCGTGCTCCCGGTGGTGGTCGGCATGGTGCAGCGCCTGCCGCTGCCCTGGTGACCGCGACCGCGCGATCAGTGCGCTGCGGGAGGAATCCGGGCGGGTGCGCCCGGCGAACGGATGTCGATGGCGGAGGCCGGGCGGCCGACCGGCGGTGGAGAGGAGAAGGTGATGACGGTTCGAACCGAGTGCGCGGTGCGGACGATCGACGGCGGGCTGCACCTGGTCGCGGGCGCGCGGCGGCGAGTCCGGCGGCGGTGGCGGGCCCTGTTCCGCGGTGACGGCGGGATGAGCACCGCCGAGTACGCCATCGGCACGATCGCCGCCGCGGCGTTCGCCGGGGTGCTCTACGCGGTGGTGACCGGGGCCTCGGTGACCGACGGGCTCACCTCGCTGATCGAGCGCGCCTTGCAGGACGGCGTCGGATGACCGCGCCGTCCGGTGCGGCGGGGAACCGGCGCTCCTCCGCCGAAGCGGACCACGCCGGTGGAGCGGCAGCGGATCGCGGTGCGGTGACCGTCGAGGCCGCGATCGGCATCGGCGCGGTGATGGCGGTGTTCCTGCTCGTGCTGGCCGCGTTCGGGGTGCTGCTCGGGCAGCTCCGCTGCACCGACGCCGCGGTCGAAGCGGCCCGGCTGGCGGCCAGGGGCGATCACGACGGCGCCCGCGCCGCGGTGGCCCGGTCGGCTCCGACGGGATCCGAGCTGGTGCTCGCGGCCGAGCGCGGGCTCGTCATCGCGCCGGGCACCGCGCCGTCCGGTCCGGGACTCCTGCCGCAGCAGTGGCGGAGCAGCCGGGCCGCCGCGGCCCCGGAACCCGAGGCGCCGGCCGCCACGGCCCCGGAACCCCCAGGGCAGGAACCCCCAGGGCAGGCCTCCGCAGCGCCGCAGCCGGATGCGCCGATCCCGGTGGAGCCAGGATCGGGCGAGCCGGACCGGCCACCAGCCCCCGGCGCCGAGTTCCCGCCCGCGGGCGGGCCACCGGCCTCCCCGGGCTTCGCCGAACCCGCCCGAGCGGCACCGAATCCGGGACCCGCCGCATGAGCGGGAGCGGGGGGGGGGGGGGGGGGGGGGGGGGGGGGCCCCCCCCCCCCCCCCCCCCCCC
>NZ_JAIUKC010000140.1:0-977 GCF_020177435.1 Saccharopolyspora sp. 7B
TCCCCCGCAACGGCCGCTCCCGCCACCCGACACCCCCGCGCAGGCCGCGGAACCGGCCGAGCAGCCGGATGACGACGACCAACCCGCCGCCGTGCAACCGGCGAAACCCATCGCACCTCGCCCCGAACAGCAGGCCGTGCAGCCCACGCCCGTCACCGAGGACGGGCCGCCCTGCCCGTCCTGCGGAACCCCGAACCCGACCACCCGGCGGTTCTGCGTCCGCTGCGCGAGCGCGCTCAACCCCGACCCCGACGAACGGCCCACGAAGATCCGGTGGCGGAAGCGGCCGGACCGCGGACGGCTCCGCTGGCTCTGGCGCAGGCTCGCGATCCTCGGCACCGTGCTCGCCGTCGTCCTCGGCGGCTACCTGCTGTGGCCGTTCGGCACGTGGCTCGTGCAGGACGTGCTGGACAAGACGCTGGAGAAGGAGCAGATCACCCCGTCCAAGACCACGGCCAGCATCGAACTCCCCGGCCACCCCGCCGGGTTCGCCACCGACGGCATCACGAACCAGTACTGGGGCACGCCCGGCCCGGGCGAATGGATCGAGTTCGAGTTCGAGCGGCCGAGGCGCCTGCTCGGGACCGTCATCACCGTCGGACCGTCCACGGACGTCAAGAAGTTCCCGACCGAGGCCCACCCGTCCCTGGTCGAGATCACCACCACCGATTCGCGCGGCCGGACCGAGACCCGGCAGCAAGCCCTCCCCAGCACCACGGAGGCGACGCCCGTCGAGATCCGCCGCAGCGACGTCGTCCGGATCCGCCTGAAGGTCCTGGAAGCCCGGGGGCTCACCGCGGGCAAGCACGTCGCGCTGGCCGAGGTCGAGTTCTTCGTCCGGAAATGACCCCCGCGCACGACGACATCGGGGGGGGGGGGGGGCCGGCGGGGGGGGGGGGGGGGCGGGGGGCCCCCCGGGGGGGGCGGGGGGGCCGGCGGGGGGGGGGGGGGGGCCGCGCGCGCGGGGCCGCGGGGGG
>NZ_JAIUKC010000140.1:986-16827 GCF_020177435.1 Saccharopolyspora sp. 7B
CGCCCAGAACAGCCCCGCGGCCGCCGGGGGCGGCGCGCCGCCCCCCCCGGGGGGCGCGGCCGCCGCCGTGCGCCACCGGGGGGCCGGAGGGGCCCCGTTGACCCCCGGGGGCGCCCCCCCCGGGGGGGGGGCGGCGCCGATGAAGATCACCGAAGGGTCCTGCGCGGCGCTACGTGGCGTCGTCGTTGCCGCCGGCCGGCGCCTGCGACGGCGTGGTGTCCAGCTTCGACGGGCGGTGGTCGATCTTCGACGCCTCGTCCAGGCCGACACCGTCCATGCCCTGCCCGGCGAGCTTCCGCGCCTTCGACCGGTCCTGCGCCCGGCAGATCACCAGCGCGATCACGAACAGCACCACCAGGCACGCGGCCAGCGCCAGCATCGAGAACGGGTCCTGGCCCGGGGTGGCGACGGCCGCCAGCACGAACAGGCCGAACACGATGCCCCGCCACCAGCTCTTCAGCTTCGCGTAGCTGACCACACCGGCCCGGTTCAGCATCACCAGCACCAGCGGCATCTCGAAGCTGATCCCGAACATCAGCAGCATCAGCAGCACGAAGTTGATGTACTCGCCACCGGTCAGCGCGGTGAAGAACGCGCCCCCGCCGAAGCCGGTCATGAAGGCCAGGCCCTCGGGCACCACGAAGTAGGCCAGCACGCCGCCCGCGACGAACAGCAGGCTGGCGATGCTCACGAACGTGCGGGCGAACTTGCGCTCGTTCGCGTGCAGGCCCGGCGTGATGAACGCCCACAGCTGGTACAGCCACAGCGGGCTGAACAGCAGCGAACCCACCGCGATGCCCACCTTCAGCTGCAGCATGAAGACTTCGAACGCCTTCGTCTGCAGCAGCTGGCACTCGCCGTTCGGGCTGAAGCGCACGCTGGCCGGCAGCTGGCAGTACGGGTGGATCAGGATGTCGCTGAGCTTCGGCAGTCCGAAGATCTCGTGCGAGAACCAGATGAAGCCGAGGATCGCGCCGACCAGAATGCCGAAGGCCGCCCAACCGAGCCGATACCTCAGTTCGTAGAGGTGATCGATGAGGGTCATGGTGCCGTCGGGGTTGTGCCGGCGACCCCAACGGCGGCGGTCACTGCGCCACGGGTTCAAACGGCGCAACGGGTTTGAACTCACCGTGCGTTCCGTCTCCGATCAGTTCTTGTTCTGGTTGCGCTGCGGCTCTTCCGCGTTGGTCGCGGTCACCGGCGCGCTCGGCTCACCGGCGGTGAGCTGCTGCGGCTCGGAGGCGGTTTCCTTCTCCCGCTTGGCAGCGGCTTCGTCTTCCTTCATGCCGCGCGCCTCGGCCTTGAACACGCGCGCGGACTGGCCGAGCGAACGCGCCATCTGCGGCAGCTTGGTGGCACCGAACAGCAACACCAGCACAGCGACGATGAGTACGAGTTCCCACCCACCTGGCAAACCCATCAGTGCACACCTTTCTCGGGGCTTCCTGCGACCGCAATGGTACGCGGGCGGATGACGCTCTCATAGGCCGTCACGTGGCACCTTTACGCCGCTCTGCGAGCGCCACCTGGAGTCCCGCGACTCGTGCTTTCAGCAGACCCGAGCGGTTCGACACGTCCGCGGTGACCTCGCGTTGCACCGCGCGCACCCTGCGCAGCAGCACGAAGAACCTGATCAGCAGGGCGAGCAGGAGCAGCACTCCCACCACGAACAGCACAAGACTCCACACGTACGGCACCGGATCACCGTAGCGCGCTCGGCGGCCGCCGCCGCAGCGGCGTGGCCGGGCCCCCGGCGGGCGCCGACGACTTCCGGAACCGCCACCCCGACGGACCCGGCACCCACCCGGGAACGCCCCGGGCGCCGCCGGACGACGAGCCGGAGCTCACCCCGACACCGAGCCGTCCGAGTCCCGCGACGAGCGGCTGTCGCCCCACCGGCGCGCCGGGCGCCGTCGAGGGCGAGCAGGTGTTCGTCGTCGGCAGCGGGACCGCGCACCGCCCGGCCCGCTCCGGTCAGGTCGCGGGCAGGTGCCGCGCCCGCGCCAGCGCCGCTTCCGCCCGCCCGCGCACGTCCTCGGCCAGCTCGCTCGGCTCCACCACGCGGCCCTGGCCGCCCAGCCCGAGCACGAGCCGCACCATCCACGAGCGGTCCGAGTACCGCATCCGCACCCGGATCCGCCCCTCCGGCAGCTCCGTGAGCTCGTCCACCGGGTAGTACTCGCTGACCCAGCGGGCGTCCCGGTCCAGCTCCAGCAGCGCGCTCGGCTGGTCCGGCATCGGCCGGAACAGCCCGGCGGAGAAGTCGGTGGGTTCGGCGTCCCGCGGCGGCCGGGCCGGTTCGTCGAGCACGTCGGCCGCGTCGATGCGGTCCAGCCGGAAGCGGCGCCCCCCCACGGCCGAGCGGCACCACGCCTCCAGGTAGCTGCGGCCGTCGACGATCACCAGCCGCATCGGGTCCACGGTGCGTTCGCTGATCTCGTCCCGGGACGCCGTGTAGTACCGCATCCACAGCGCGCGGTGCTCGGTCGCGGCGTGCTGCACGGCTTCCTGCACACCTGGCGCGATGGGGCCCTCCCGCCCGGTGAGCCCGACCACGACCCCGGTCGGACCTGCCTGGCCGACGGCCTCCTCCACCTTCGACAACGCACGCTGCACCGCCTCGGTGTCGGCGATGCCGGGCGTGTCGGCGAGTGCGCGCAGCGCCACCAGCAGCGAGGTCGCCTCCGAGGCCGTCATCCGCAGCGGGCGGCGCATCCCCGCGTCGTAGGTGACGGTGATGGTCTCGCTCTCGAAGGAGAGGTCGATCAGGTCGCCCGGCCCGTAGCCGGGGAGGCCGCACATCCACAGCAGTTCCAGGTCCCGCCGCAGCTGCTGCTCCCCGACGCCGAAGTCCGCCGCCGCGTCGGCCACCGGGATGCCCGGCCTGCTCAGCAGGTACGGCACCAGTGCCAGCAGCCGTGGCAACCGCTGCGTCGCCCCGGCCGTCATCCCCGCACCTCCCCCGCCTCGTCGCCGCGGGCTCCGGCGGCTGCCGCGGCCCCCAAGTGCGCTTCGTGCACCGATTTCCGCAGCACGTCCGGCTCCAGCACCACCACGTCCGGCCCGTGCCCCGCGATCCAGGATGCCGCCGAGTCCGGGTACGACAGCTCCAGCTCCAGCACGTCCCCCTCGATCCCGTCCAGCCGCATCGAGTCCACCACCGACGCCCGGCGGCGCAGGCCCTGGGCCCGCCCCGGCACGACCCACAACCGCACCGGCGTGCTCGGCGGCGCTTCGCGCTGCTCCCCGGCGACCATCGTCAGCAGGTCCACGTCCGGCGGCCTGGTGACCGCACCCGCCCGGCCCTGCGCCTTCGGTTCACCCTGCACGCGGGACAGCCGGAAGCAGCGCGGCGCCCGCCGATCCCGGTCGTGCCCGACCAGATACCAGCGCCCTCGCCAGGCCACCACTCCCCACGGCTCGACGGTGCGCTGCTGCGCCCGGACCTCGTTCGGCCTCCGGTAGTCGAAGGTGACCACCCGGCCGGCCTGCACGGCGGCCAGCAGCGCGGGGAACGCGGGCTCGCTGGTGCGCACCTTCGGTTCGATGGTGCCCGCGGCCCGGTCGTCGACGTCCACCCCGGCGGCTCGCAGCTTCAGCAGCGCGCCCCGCGCCGCACCGGTGAGCTCCGGGGAGTCCCAGAGCCGCAGCGCCAGCGCCACCGCCGCCGCCTCGTCCGGTTCCAACCCGATGTCGCCGAGTTCGTAGTCCCGCCGGGCGATCCGGTAGCCGTCGGCGGCGTCGAACGCCGAGTTCCGGCCGGTCTCCAACGGCACGCCCAGGTCCCGCAACTCGGACTTGTCGCGCTCGAAGGTCCGGAAGAACGCCTCGTCATTGGGCGCGTCGGTGTAACCCGGAACAATCCCCCTGATTCGCTCCGCCGTCAGGTACTGGCGCGTCGAGAGCAGGCACAGCACCAGGTTCACCAAGCGTTCAGCACGCGCAGTGGCCACTTTGAAACTCTAGCTCCATCGCAGTTGATCAGGACTTTCGGGCACGTCCGGCACGGGTGGTCCGCGTCCTCGGCCGCGGTGGACGTGCCGTTTCGCCCGCGGTGCGCGGCCGGCCTTCGGCTCATTGATTTCACTCGACACTGAAGGTGTCGTGGCCGTGAAGTCGTTCATCACTCCTCCTCCGCTCCTAGACTGCGGTCATGCCAGCGCCCGCCGACGCCCCCGGTCCGGTCCTGCTCATCACCGGCGCCTCCCGCGGGATCGGCGCCGCCACCGCGCGAGCCGCGGCCCGTGCCGGCCACCGGCTCGCCCTGCTCTCCCGATCAGCGGACGCGCTGGCCGAGCTGGTCCGCGAACTGGACACATCCGCGACCCCGGCCGGGGAGTCCCGCACGCTCGCCGTGCCCTGCGACGTCACCGACTGGGACGACCTCAGCACCGCCGTGGCGCGGGTCGAGCAGCACTTCGGCAGGCTCGACGCCGCGTTCGCCAACGCGGGCCGCAGCGTCGCGACCTCCTTCCTCGGCACCGACGGTGCGGACCCCGCGGACTGGCGGGACATGGTGCTCACCAACGTGCACGGCGCCGCCCTCACCGCACGGGCCACGCTCCCCGCGCTGGTGCGCACCCGCGGCCACCTGCTGCTGACCGGATCCGCGGCGGGGCGCGGCATCCGGCCGGGAAACCTCTACTCCGCCACGAAGTGGGCGGTGACCGGCATGGCGCAGAACATCCGCGCGGAGTGCGTCGGCACCGGTGTCCGCGTCACCCTGCTGCAGCCGGGCCTGGTCGAGACCGGAATGAACACCCCCGAGCAGGCCGACCGGCCGAAGCTGCGCGCGGCCGACGTCGCCGAAGCGGCGCTCTACGCGCTAGCCCAGCCCGCCACCGTCGACGTCAACGAACTGCTCATCCGCCCCACCGGCCAGCACCCGCTGCGCTGAGCCCGCCGCCGCACCCGAGGCCGCCGGTACGCGAGGCCACCGCCACGATACCGTGCCGCTCCCGCACCACGACGCGGCGGCCCGGGGCCCGGGGCCCGGGGCCCGGGGGCACGGGACCCGGCGGCGGAGGGCACTAGTCCCGCGCGCTGATCCCGTACAGGTTCCCCTCCGGATCCGCGAACTGCGCCCACCTCGTGGTCCCGCCGGGGTCCCACGGCGCGGCCTGCGGCTCGACCGGAAACGACACGCCCTTCGCGCTGAGTTCGGCGAAGGTCGCGTCGAGGTCGTCCGAGTCGAACCACACCGTGCTCATCGGCCCGCGCTGCTCCCGGATGCGGGCGGCGAGCTCCGGATCTCCGGCGGCGAGCACCAGGTACGTCCGCGCACCCGGTGGTCGCACCTCGATCCACCGGTCGCCATCGCCGTACGGCGCATCGGTGAGCACCTCGAACCCGAGGGTTCCGGCGAAGAACTCCACCGCGCGCCCCTGGTCGACGACGTGGAGCACGGCGAACTTCGGCTGAGTGATCATGGTGCGGTCCTTCCCACGAGCGGCACTGCGAGATCAAGCCTATCCGAACCCGTGTTCGAACGGGCGATCTCGGGTGGCGCTTCACCGCATCGTGTGGGCCCCGCAGCGACGACCCGCTACAACGACCCGATCAGCCGCTCCACCCGCTCGTCCACCGCGCGGAACGGGTCCTTGCACAGCACGGTGCGCTGCGCCTGGTCGTTCAGCTTCAGGTGCACCCAGTCGACGGTGAAGTCGCGCCCGGCCGCCTGCGCGGCGGCGATGAAGTCCCCGCGCAGCTTCGCCCGGGTGCTCTGCGGCGGCGTGTCCTTCGCGGCCTCGATCTCCCCGTCCTCGGTGGCGCGGTCGACCAGGTCCTTGCGCTGGAGCATGTCGAACAGCCCCCGGCCGCGCCGGATGTCGTGGTAGGCGAGGTCGAGCTGCGCGATGCGGGGGCTGGACAGCTCCAGCCCGTGCTTGCTGCGGTAGCGCTCCAGCAGCCGCAGCTTGATCGCCCAGTCCACCTCGCGGTCGATCGACGAGTAGTCCTGCGACTCCACCGCGTCCAGCGCCCGGCCCCACAGGTCCAGGATCCGCTCGGACATCGGGTCGGAGCCGCGGCGGGCCACGTGGTCCACCGCCCGGCTGTGGTACTCGCGCTGGATGTCCAGCGCCGAGGCCTCCCGCCCGCCGGCCAGCCGGACCGTCCGCCTGCCGGTGAGGTCGTGGCTGATCTCGCGGATCGCGCGGATCGGGTTGTCCAGGCTGAAGTCGCGGAACTGCACGCCGCTCTCGATCATCTCCAGCACCAGGTGCGCGGTGCCCACCTTGAGCAGCGTCGTCACCTCGGACATGTTCGAGTCGCCGACGATCACGTGCAGCCTGCGGTAGCGCTCGGCGTCCGCGTGCGGCTCGTCCCGGGTGTTGATGATCGGCCGCGACCGGGTGGTGGCGCTGGAGACGCCCTCCCAGATGTGCTCGGCGCGCTGCGACAGGCAGTACACCGCGCCGCGCGGGGTCTGCAGCACCTTGCCCGCCCCGCAGATCAGCTGCCTGGTCACCAGGAACGGCAGCAGCACGTCCGCGATCCGGGAGAACTCGCCGGACCGCCCGACCAGGTAGTTCTCGTGGCAGCCGTAGGAGTTGCCCGCCGAGTCGGTGTTGTTCTTGAACAGGAAGATGTCCCCGCCGATGCCCTCGTCGGCCAGGCGGCGTTCGGCGTCGACGAGCAGGTCCTCCAGGATCCGCTCCCCCGCCTTGTCGTGGGTGACCAGCTGGGTCAGGTCGTCGCACTCGGCGGTGGCGTACTCCGGGTGCGAGCCGACGTCGAGGTAGAGGCGGGCGCCGTTGCGCAGGAACACGTTCGAGGAACGTCCCCACGACACGACCCGCCGGAACAGGTACCTGGCGACCTCGTCCGGGGAGAGCCGACGCTGCCCGTGGAAGGTGCAGGTGACCCCGAACTCGGTTTCGATGCCGAAGATCCGCCGCTGCATGCCTCCACAGTAGGCGCTGCGGCGGCCATCGGCGGTCCGCCGTTCGGGCATCGGTAGCGTGCGGGACGTGCAGACGTGGCTTCCCAAGATCACCCGCAAGGTGGACGCGGTGGACCGCGACCTGGCCCGGCGCAGCGCCGCCCTCCCCCGCACCGCCGCCGACCCCGGGCTGAAGGCCCTGAGCACCGCCGCGAACCACAGCGCGCTGTGGCTCTCGGTCGCCGCCGGGCTGGCGGTCCGCAAGGGAGCGCCGCGGCGTGCCGCGCTGCGCGGGGTCGCGGCGATCGCGGCGGCCAGCGCTGCGACGAACCTGCTGGGCAAGCCGCTGTTCCCGCGGCGGCGCCCGGCCGCGCGGCTGGTCCCGCGGCACCGCAGGCTCAGCGATCCGCCGCGCTCCTCCTCCTTCCCGTCCGGGCACGCCGCCTCCGCGGCCGCGTTCGCCACCGCGGTGGGGATGGAGTCGCCCGCGCTCGGGCTGGCGGTGGCCCCGGTCGCCGCCGCCGTCGGCTACTCGCGGGTGCACACCGGGGTGCACTGGCCCAGCGACGTGGTGTGCGGCGCCGCGATCGGCGCGGGCCTGGCGTGGGCGACGCGGCGCTGGTGGCCGTTGCGCCCGGATGAGGCGGCCGCGGTGCGCCACCCGGCCGACGTGCCGGCGCTGCGCGACGGGGAAGGCGTGCTGGTGCTGGTCAACCCGGGTTCCGGGGACGGCACCTTCGATCCGGAGCACTGGGTGAGCACCCGCTGGCCCGCGGCGAAGGTGGTGCTCGCGGAGCCGGGCCGCGACGTGGTCGCGGACCTCGCCGACCGGCTGGACCAGGAGGGCGCCACGATCCGCGCGTTGGGCGTGGCGGGTGGCGACGGCACCGTGGCCGCGGTCGCGGCGCTCGCCACCACCAGGGGGATCCCGCTCGCGGTGCTCTCGGCGGGCACGTTGAACCACTTCGCCAGGGACGCCGGGGTCTCCGACTCCGATTCGGTGGCCGACGCGGTGGAGCAGGGCACGGCGGTACGCGTCGACCTGGGCGGGGTGACCGTGGACGACCGGCCGACGCGCTGGTTCCTCAACACCGCCAGCATCGGCGGCTACCCGGACCTGGTCCGGTTCCGGGAGCAGTGGACCGGGCGCTGGGGCAAGTGGCCCGCGGGAGCGGCGGCGCTCGCGCGGGTGCTGTACGAGTCGAGCCCGTTGGACGTGGAGCTCAACGGGGTGCGGCGGCAGGTCTGGATCCTGTTCGCGGGCAACGGTTCGTACGCGCCGCGCGGGTTCGCGCCCTCATGGCGGCCGCGGCTGGACGGCGGCAGGCTCGACGTCCGCTACGTGCGCGCCGACGTCCCCTGGTCCCGGTTGCGGTTCGTGCTGGCGGCGATGACCGGCGCGCTGCACCGCAGCCGCACCTACGTGGAGCGGGAGCACCGCTTCCTGGACGTCCGGGTGCACGGTCCCGCGGTGGCGGTGGCCACCGACGGCGAGATCGGGGCGCCGGGCAACCGGTTCGCGTTCGCCGCGCACGGCCAGATGCTGAGCGTGTACCGGCGCGAGCTCGGCTAAGCGCGGGCGCGACCTCGACCGGGCACCGGCTCGACCGGAGCACGAACTGGACCGGGCAACCGCTCGACCAGAGCACTCGACCGACCAGGCACCGGCCGACCACGGCACCGAATCGACCTCCGCACCGGCCAGGCGCAAGCTCGACGGCACCGAGCTCGACCCGGGCGGACCCGCCTAGGACCGGGCCGCGACGAGCGCTCGGGCCGCTCGTCCGGCGTCGGCGGCGGCGTCGCCGGGCACGACCGATCCCACGACCAGCGCGCCTTCGTGCAGGTACAGCAGTTCCCTCGCGAGCCGGCCGGAGTCCACGATTCCCGCCTCCTCGGTCAGCCGCTCGAACAGCTCCAGCAGCCAGCGCTTCTCGTCCGCGGCGATCCGCCGCGCCGGGTGCGCGCCATCGGGCAGTTCGGCGAGCGCGTTGATGAAGGCGCAGCCCCGCGAGTGCCGCGCGGTCCACTCGGCGAGCGCGTCGAACGGCGCAGTCACCCGGTCCAGCGCGGACAGCCCGGGGCGGTCGAGGGAGGCGGTGACCTCGGCGCGCCACCGCTGGTCGCGTTCGGCGAGGTAGGTGGCGACCAGGACGTCCTTGGAGCCGAACCGGTCGTAGAGCGTCCGCTTGGTCACCCCGGAGCGGGCGGCGATCAGGTCCACGCCGACGGCGGTGATGCCGAGTTCGTAGAACAGCGTCGCCGCCGCATCGAGGATGCGTCGTGCGCCGGGGGTGAGGATCTGCGGGTCCAACGGCATTGTGTTCACCGATCGGTGCACCTTACGCTCGCGTCGACTTCACCGACCAGTGTACCCGCGTGCGGAGGCCCCGATGACCGTTCCCAGCACCATGACCGCAGCCCGCCTGACCGGCCACGGCGGCCCCGAGGCCCTGGAACTCGCCGACGTCCCGGTCCCCGTGCCCGCCGAAGGTGAAGTCCTGGTCCAGGTCGGCGCCGTCGCGCTGAACAACACCGACCTGTGGACCCGCGAAGGCGCCTACGGCCGCCCCGGAGACCCCACCGCTCGCGCGGGCTGGCGCGGCCCCGTCGACTTCCCCCGGATCCAGGGCGCGGACGTCGCGGGCACCGTCGTCGACGTCGGCGCGGCCGTCGACCCGGGCCTCCGCGGCACCCCCGTGCTGCTCGACCCCGCGATCTACGACGGGGACGGCGAGCACGCGAACCCGGTCGGGCTGCTCGGCAGCGAACGCGACGGCGGCTACGCGCGGTACGTCACCGCGCGCGCCGACCGGGCGCACGACATGAGCGGATCACCGCTGGACGACGCGGAACTCGCCTGCTTCCCCACCGCCTACGGCACCGCGCTGGGCATGCTGGAACGGGGCGACGTGCGCGACGGGCACACCGTCGTCGTCACCGGCGCATCCGGCGGGGTCGGGCTGGCGCTGGTGCAACTGGCCGCGGCACGCGGCGCGGAAGTGCTCGCGATCAGCAGCGCCGGAAAGCTCGACGCGGTGCGCGCGGCCGGCGCCACCGAAGTCCTGGACCGCGCCGAGCAGCCCTGGGACGGCGTCGCGGTGGGCCGGGTCGACGTGGTCCTCGACGTCGCCGCGGGTGAGAACATCCCGCGCGGCCTGCCCGCGGTGCGCGACGGCGGACGGTGGGTGGTGGCCGGGGCGCTCGCTGGTCCGCTGGTCGAACTCGACGTGCGGCGGCTGTACCTGCACAACATCGCGCTCGTCGGATCGAGCATGCACACCCCGGCGCACTTCCGGCAGCTCGCCGAGATCGCCCGCAGCGGCCGGGTCCGCCCGGTCGTCGCCGCCACGTACGGGCTCGCCGACGTGCACCGGGCGCAGGCGGAACTCGCCTCGCGGCGCCACGTCGGCAAGCTCGTGCTGGTCGGCTGACCTACTCGCCGTTCGCGGAGCCGTTCCCGCCGTCCGAGGAGTCCGCGGACTCTTCGGAGCTCTCGGACTCGGCGGCGGGCTTCGGCAGCAGCGCCTCCAGCGCCGCGCCCGCGATGCGCCGGAACGTGCGGTGCGGCCGGGACCGCTCCAGCACGGCGACCTCCAGCTGCTTGGCGCCGAGCTCCCGGGTGCTCTCCCCGCTCGCGGCGAGCGCCTTCACCGACAGCTCCACCGCCGGACCCAGCTCCATGCCGTCCTCGAACGAGTCCTTCATCGTCGAGTTGATCGTGTCGGCCTGCCCGCCCATCACCACGAACTGCGGTTCGTCCACGATCGAACCGTCGTAGGTGAGCCGGTAGAGCTGGTCGGTCTCGGCGGTCTGCCCGACCTCGGCGACGCAGATCTCCACCTCGAACGGCTTGATCTGCTCGGTGAAGATGGCGCCCAGGTGCTGGGCGTAGGTGTTGGCCAGCGACCGGCCGGTGACATCCCGCCGGTCGTAGGAGTACCCGCGGAAGTCCGCGATGCGCACCCCCGCCACCCGCAGGCTCTCGAACTCGCTGTAGCGGCCGACGGCGGCGAACCCGAGCCGGTCGTAGATCTCGGAGACCTTGTGCAACGTGGTGGAGGGGTTCTCCGCCACGAACAGCACGCCTCCCGCGTACTTGAGCACCACCACGCTGCGACCCCGGGCGATGCCCTTGCGGGCCAGCTCGGAGCGCTCCCGCATCAGCTGTTCGGGGGAGGTGTAGAACGGCATCGTCACGGCTGTGCACTCCTGGATCGAATCGTTCGGCAGCCCCGCCAGGCGGGGAACGGCATCGTCGGGGGAATGCGGCGTCAGCCGCCGGGGTTCTCGCGCCTGCCCTGGACGACTTCTTCGGCGATGGCGGCGGCCTGCTGGTCGTCCAGCCGGACCGCGCCCTCCTCGGCCGTGATCGTCACGACGGTCGGGTAGATCCGCCGGGACACGTCCGGGCCGCCGGTGGCGGTGTCGTCGTCGGCCGCGTCGTAGAGCGATTCGACCGCGTTGCGCACCGCGGAATCCACGTCGGCGTCCGGGTCGTGCCGCTTCTTCAGCGCCGACTTCGCGAACACCGAACCGGACCCGACGGCGTGGTAGCCGCCGGACTCGGCGTAGCGGCCGCCGGTGATGTCGTAGGAGATGATCCGGCCCGCCCGGTCCGGGTCCTCGGCCGCGGTGTCGAACCCGGCGAACAGCGGCAGCACCGCCAGCCCGGCCATCGCGCCCTGCAGGTTGCCGCGCAGCATCGTGGCGAGCTTGTTCGCCTTGCCGTCCAGGGACAGCGGCACGCCTTCGAGCTTCTCGTAGTGCTCCAGCTCGATCGCGTACAGCCGCACCATCTCCAGCGCGATGCCCGCGGTGCCCGCGATGCCCACCGCCGAGTAGGAGTCGGTGACGTAGAGCTTGTCCATGTCCCGCTGGGCGATGAGGTTGCCCATGGTGGCGCGGCGGTCGCCGGCCAGCAGCACCCCGCCGCGGAAGGTCAGCGCGACGATGGTGGTGCCGTGCGGCGCCTCGACGACGCCCTGCGGGACGTCCCGGTTGCCCGGCAGCAGCTCCGGCGCGGTGACCTGGAGGAAGTCGGTGAACGATGAGGATCCGGAGGTGAGGTAGGCAGCGGGCAGGGCCTGACCCGGAAAGTTCCGAGCCGCGCTGGATTCCATCGGCGACATCGTCTCCTGCTTCGAAGGACTGCCCCGCCGCCGAGACGGCGAGGCCGGTTGATCTGGGCCGTACCGCAACTCTAATCAAGATCGCCCGCGTCGGCGAAGATCGCGTCCGCCCGCGTGGCGCAGGGCCGCCGGGCGAGGTCCCGGCGGCCGCGCGGTGTCGGTGCCTACTGGCCGCCCTTCTGCACGTAGGCGCGGACGAAGTCCTCGGCGTTCTCCTCGAGGACGTCGTCGATCTCGTCCAGGATGGCGTCGACGTCTTCGCCGAGCTTCTCGCGACGTTCCTGGCCGGCGGCTTCCGGACCCGATTCCTCGTCCCCGTCGCCGCCGTCGGGCCGCTGGACCTTTTCCTGGGACATCTCGCCCTCCCGGTGGTTGTCCGTTGGATGCCGGGCTGGTCGAACGGTCGTCGAACAAAGGGCATCCTGAGAGGAACAGTACCTAGCGGAACCCCTGTTCGCCCACATCCGAGCGGGCATTCTTGCGATCTTTCGCGCCCGGCGGAGACGGCGTTCCGGATCGTGGTCAGCCCCGGGTGAGCGAGTCCACCAGCTCCTCGGCGCTGGAGGCGGCGTCGAGCAGTTCGCCCACGTGGGCGCGGGTGCCGCGCAGCGGTTCCAGGGTGGGGATGCGCACCAGCGATTCCCGGCCCAGGTCGAAGATGACCGAGTCCCAGGAGGCGGCGGCGACCGCGGCCGGGTAGCGCTCCAGGCAGCGGCCCCGGAAGTAGGCGCGGGTGTCCTCCGGCGGGCTGGTGACGGCGGCGCGCACCTCGTCCTCGGTGACGAGCCTGCGCATGGAGCCGCGGGCCACCAGCCGGTTGTACAGGCCCTTGTCCAGCCGCACGTCGGAGTACTGCAGGTCGATCATGTGCAGCTTCGGCGAGGCCCAGCCGAGGTTGCCGCGCTCCCGGTAGTGCTCCAGCAGCCGCAGCTTCGCGGGCCAGTCGAGCCGGTCCGCGCAGTCCATCGGGTCCCCGCCGAGCAGGTCCAGCACCTCGCCCCAGGTCGCCAGCACGTCCTGGGCGGCCTGGTCGCCGCCGTGCTCGGCGACGTGCCGCGCCGCCCGGTCGTGGTACTCGCGCTGCAGGTCGAGGCCGGTGAACCGGCGCCCGTCGGCGAGCTCCACGATCTGGCGCAGCGTCGGGTCGTGGCTGATCAGGTGCACCGCCTGCACCGAGTCGGCCAGCTTGAGGTCGTCGAAGCGCTCCCCGGCCTCGATCATGTCCAGCACCAGCGCGGTCGTGCCGACCTTCAGGTACGTGGAGGTCTCGGCGAGGTTCGCGTCGCCGATGATGACGTGCAGCCTGCGGTACTTGTCGGCGTCGGCGTGCGGCTCGTCGCGGGTGTTGATGATGCCGCGCTTGAGCGTGGTCTCCAGGCCGACCTCGACCTCGATGTAGTCCGAGCGCTGGGAGAGCTGGAAGCCCGGCTTCTCCCCCGCCTGCCCGAGGCCGACCCGCCCGGAACCGCACATCACCTGGCGGGACGCGAAGAACGGGGTGAGCCCGGCGATCACCGAGGTGAACGGGGTGTCCCTGGCCATCAGGTAGTTCTCGTGGGTGCCGTAGCTGGCGCCCTTGCCGTCGACGTTGTTCTTGTACAGCTGCATCTGGGCGGTGCCGGGCACGCTGGCCGCCTTGATCGCGGCCTCCTCCATCACCCGTTCGCCCGCCTTGTCCCAGACGACGGCGTCGCGCGGGTTGGTGACCTCGGGCGCCGAGTACTCGGGGTGGGCGTGGTCGACGTAGAGCCGGGCGCCGTTGGTGAGGATGACGTTGGCCGCGCCGAGGTCGTCGCTGTCGTTGCCGTTGTTCTGCGGCGCCGCCGCGCCCAGATCGAAGCCGCGCGCGTCCCGCAGCGGTGATTCCACCTCGTAGTCCCACCGGGCACGGCGGGCCCGCGGGATGTCGGCCGCGGCCGCGTAGGCGAGCACGATGTGCGTGGAGGTCAGCACCGGGTTCGCCGTCGAATCGCCGGGCACGACGATGCCGTACTCCACTTCGGTTCCCATGATCCGCCGCATACCTGGAAGCCTACGGGTTCCGGGCCGGGAAGCAGAGTTTCCGGCGGTCCCGGTTACACCTGGCGGGTGGTCCCGGGAACCGCGTTCCCGGTTTCCCGCCGATGATCTCTGCGAGGATGCGGGCGTGGGAGCTCAGGACGAACAGGTGGCGGTGTACGACGAGTCGGGCCGGGTCGCGGGGTCCGCGCCGCGCTGGCGGATGCGGCGGGACGGGTTGTGGCACGCGGCCACGTCCATCCTGGTGCGCTCGGTCGACGGCGGGTCGGTCTACGTGCACCGGCGCACCGAGCACAAGGACGTCAACCCCGGCGCGCACGACTGCTTCGCGGGCGGGGTCGTCGCCGCGGGCGAGGACCCCGCGGCAGGCGCGGAGCGGGAGCTGGCCGAGGAGCTGGGCGTCCGGGGCGTGCCGCTGCGGTTCCTGTTCCGCTCGGTGTTCGAGCAGGGCTCGGTGCGCCACCACGGCTTCGTCTACGAGGCGCGCTGGGACGGGCCGGTGGTGCACCAGCCGGAGGAGGTCGCCGACGGCTGGTGGATACCGCTG
Organism: Saccharopolyspora sp. 7B; assembly: GCF_020177435.1. Lineage (NCBI taxonomy): Bacteria > Bacillati > Actinomycetota > Actinomycetes > Pseudonocardiales > Pseudonocardiaceae > Saccharopolyspora > Saccharopolyspora sp. 7B. The sequence continues at coordinate 15,568 of NZ_JAIUKC010000140.1, forward strand.
GACGAGCTGCGCGCGCGCCTCGCGGATCCGGGCTGGCCGTTCGCCGCCGACAGCAGGCAGTTCGTCCACGAGTGGTTCGACCGCCAGGACGCCGGCTGACGCTCGCGCGCTCAATGCCAGGGCATCGATGCGCGCTCGCCCCAGTACGTGGCGGGATCCCTGGTCAGCGCGGCGAGCTCGTCCAGGTCGGTCCCGTCGAGCCGCACCTCGGCCGCCGCCAGGTTCGAGTCCAGCTGCGCCATGTCGGCGGGCCCCACGAGCACGACGTCCGCCCACGGCTGGGCGAGCACGTGCGCCAGCGCCACCGCGTCCGGCGTGGCCCCGTGCCGCCGCGCGACCCTGGCCAGCAGTTCCGGCGGGTTCACGGCGAGCCTGCCGTTGGCCAGGGACTCCTTCACCAGCACCCGCCAGCCGCCGTGGTGCGCCTCCGCCAGCGCCCGCCCCACCGAGGGCTCCAGCGAGTTCCAGGTGGACTGCACGGCGCTGAACAGCTGGGTGCCGCCGATCTCCAGCTCCCAGGCCCGCTCCACGGCGTCGGCCTGCGCGGCGCCGCTGGTGGAGAACCCGAGCCGCACCCCGGAGTCGCGCAACCTGGCGAGCTCGTGCTGCAGCGCCAGGTCGTCGAACAGCGGGCTCTCCGGGGTGAGCGAATGCACCTGGTAGAGGTCGACCCGGTCGCCGAGCAGCTCGCGGGTCTGCGCCCACTGCTCCCGGAGGCGTTCCACCGAGTGCTCCTTGACCTCGTGCACCTCGGTCTCGATCCGCCACTCCGCGACGTAGGCGTAACCCCACTTGCTGGAGACGGTGACGTCGCCGTGCCCGCGCTCGGCGAGCCAGCCGGCGAGGAACTCCTCCGCGCTGCCGTACGAGCGGGCCGCGTCCACCCACCGGATGCCGCGCGCGAAGGCCGCGTCGAGCACCTGGGCGGTGTGCTCCCGCATCGCCTCGGCGGTCCGGTGCGCGGGCAGCGCGTCGCTGCGACCGACGTTGATGTAGGCGGGGCGGCCGAGCGCGGCCAGACCGAGTCCGAACCGGTCCGCAGACGTGGAGATCATGCGTGAAAACCTAATCGCTGCCCGCGCGGATCGACACTCGGCACCACCCCTCCGGGCGGAAGCACCAGCGGCACAACGAAAAGCGGGCCCCCCCCGGGGGGCGGCGGGGGGGGGGGCCCGGGGGGCGGGCCGGGGGGGGGCCGGGGGGGGGGGGGGGGGGGGGGGCCCGCCCGGGGGCGGGGTTGTGGCGGCGGGCACGGGGGGG
>NZ_JAIUKC010000141.1:0-12101 GCF_020177435.1 Saccharopolyspora sp. 7B
TCTTTCCCACCCCCCGCGGGGGGGGGGGGCGCCGCCCCCGCCCCCCCCGCCGCGGGGGCGTCACCCCGCCCTCAACATCGCGCCGCCGCCCCCGGGGGGGGGGGGGGGGCCCCCGCTTCCCGTGCTAGCTCACAGGTACTGGCCGGTGTTGGTGGCCGTGTCGATCGCCCGGCCGGATTCCTGGTTCTTGCCGCTGACCAGGGTCCGGATGTAGACGATCCGCTCGCCCTTCTTGCCCGAGATCCGCGCCCAGTCGTCCGGGTTGGTCGTGTTGGGCAGGTCCTCGTTCTCGGCGAACTCGTCGATGATCGCGTCCTGCAGGTGCTGCACCCGCAGGCCCGGTTGCCCGGTGTCGAGCACCGACTTGATCGCGGCCTTCTTGGACCGGTCCACGATGTTCTGGATCATCGCGCCGGAGTTGAAGTCCTTGAAGTACAGGACTTCCTTGTCCCCGTTGGCGTAGGTGACCTCCAGGAACCGGTTCTCGTCGGTCTCGGCGTACATCCGCTCGACGGTCGTCTGGATCATCGCGTCGATGCAGGCGGCCTTGTCCCCGCCGAACTCGCGCAGGTCCTCCTCGTGGACCGGCAGCGCGTCGGTGAGGTACTTGGAGAAGATGTCCTTGGCCGACTCGGCGTCCGGCCGCTCGATCTTGATCTTCACGTCGAGCCTGCCGGGTCGCAGGATCGCCGGGTCGATCATGTCCTCGCGGTTGGAGGCGCCGATGACGATGACGTTCTCCAGGCCCTCGACGCCGTCGATCTCCGAGAGCAGCTGCGGCACGATCGTGGTCTCCACGTCGGAGGACACGCCGCTGCCGCGGGTGCGGAAGATCGAATCCATCTCGTCGAAGAACACGATGACCGGAGTGCCCTCGGAGGCCTTCTCCCTGGCGCGCTGGAAGATGAGCCGGATGTGCCGTTCGGTCTCGCCCACGAACTTGTTCAGCAGCTCGGGACCCTTGATGTTCAGGAAGTAGGACTTCGCCTGCCCGTCGTCGTCCCCGCGCGCCGCGGCGACCTTCTTGGCCAGCGAGTTCGCCACCGCCTTCGCGATGAGCGTCTTCCCGCAGCCGGGCGGGCCGTAGAGCAGCACGCCCTTCGGCGGTTGCAGCTGGTACTGCACGTAGAGGTCGGAGTGCAGGAACGGCAGCTCCACGGCGTCCCGGATCTGCTCGATCTGGCTGCCCAGACCGCCGATGTCCAGGTACCCCACGTCCGGGACCTCTTCGAGCACGAGGTCCTCGACCTCGGCCTTCGGCACCGTGTCGTAGGCGTAGCCCGCCTTGCTGTCGACGAGCACGGAGTCACCGGACTTGAGCCCGGCCTCCACCAGCGGATCGGTCAACCACACGACGCGCTCCTCGTCGGTGTGGCCGAGCACCAGCGCGCGGTGGGTGCCCGCGGTGTCGGTGAGGCTCGGGGGCAGGATCTCCCGGAAGGTGCACACCTCGCCGATCTGCTCGAAGGCGCCCGCTTCCACGACGGTCAGCGCCTCGTTGAGCCGGACGGACTGCCCGAGCCCGAGCTCGTCGAGCTCGACGTTGGGCGAGACGGCGACCCGCATCTTGCGGCCGGAGGTGAACACGTCGACCGTGCCGTCCTCGTAGCGGCACAGGAACGTCCCGTATCCGCTGGGGGGCTGGGCGAGGCGGTCGACCTCCTCGCGCAGGGCCGTGAGCTGGCCGCGCGCTTCCTTCAGGGTCTCGGTGAGTTTGGCGTTCCGTTCGGTGAGCTGGCTCACCCGCTCGGATGCCTCGGCCAGCCGCTTCTCCAGCAACCGGGCCTGTTGGGGGGACTCGTTGAGCTTTCGGCGCAGCAACGCCACTTCGTCTTGGAGCAGACGAATCTGGCTGTTGAGCTCGGCTTGCCCGCCGGGCTGCTGCTCGCCGCCCTCCTCAGGCCGGCTGCCGGGACGGTCGTGCTGCATATCGGCACCCTCCTCCCGTGCTCGTACCACCACGGTACCGGCGATCACCGACGACGGCGGCGTCGTGATTGCCCGCCGGATCCGCCAGCGTGCCACAAAAATCGGCGAATACCCATGATTCGAACGCCCCCGGCGGCCCCGCCCGGGCGTGGTGGGAGTGGACGGTGAACACGGTGCGTTCACGATCATGGTCCATTCGGTGGCACCGGCCGGTTTCGGTCGTGGCCGTGACCGGGGGCACGACCACGGGTTTTCCGCTCCGCCACCGCGTTCGGTGCCGAACGTCGGCATCCGGGTGTCGGTGAGCTGACAACCGGGTGTCGTTGCGGACGGGCGTGTCCGACTTCTCCCATCATTTGGAACAACCCGCGGTTCCCGCGGTCGAAACGTGCTCCGGCCAGATCCTCATGTCGGGCATCTCACCCGGTGAGGGACACCCCGGACCGCAACACGGGAAAGGTCTACTCCTGACATGCGCCGGATAACGCTCTGGTCTACTTACGCGCGCCGAGAAGACGGCGACCGCACTTCCGTGCGGCCTGGCACAGACCTTGGGGGAGGAACATCCCATGACCTATCCGCCGCAACAGCCCGGACCGGGCGGGAACCAGGCGGACGGCGCGGCGACCCAGGGCACGCAACCTCCGCAGCAGCAACCCGCGTTCTACGCGAACCAGCACGCGGGCTGGCCGCAGGGCCCCATCACCGGAGTCCCCGCGCAACCGGGCCAGCAGCCCTTCCCCGCCGCTCCCGGGCCGGACCCGTTCGGCCAGCCGCAGCCGCAGTTCGGCCAAGCCCGGCTCGACCCGCAGTTCGGGCAGTTCCAGGACCAGTTCGGCTCGATCCCGCCCGCCCCGAACTGGGGCGGCGAGTTCGGCGCGGGCTCCTGGACCCAGCAGCCCGCCGAGCCCGAGGACGACGGGTCCGAGCGGGGCCGGTCCCCGCTGGTGTGGATCCTCGGCGGGGTCGGCGTGCTCGTCGTCGCCGGGGCCGCCGTCGGCGCGTTCTTCCTGTTCGGCGGCAGCGGTGGCCCCGGTGAGCCGCGGCCGGCCGCGCAGGAGCTCGTCGACAAGGTCAACGCGGGCGACTTCGCGTCGCTGGGACCGCAGCTGTGCGAGGCCAACCGCGCCGAGCTCGACCAGCAGTTCCAGCAGCTCTCCAGCGGGCGGTTCCAGGTGGAGCTGGGGCAGGTGACCGCGCAGGGCGACCGGGCGCGGGCGGAGCTCAGCGGCGACTACACGCTCGGCGGCGCCACGATGCCGGTCGACCAGACCATCGTGCTCACCGTCGAGGGCGACGCCTGGAAGATCTGCAAGCTCGGGCAGTGAGGCGGCCCGGGGGGGGGCGCCGGGGGGGGGGGGGGGCCCCCCCCCCCCGCCCGACTCGGGGGGCGGCGCCCGGGGCCGGCGGGGGCGCGCCGCCGGCGGGCGCCCCCGGGCGGGGGGGGGGCCCCCCCCCCCCCCCCGGGGGCGGGGGGGGGGGGGGGCGCGGCGGGGGGCCCCCCCCCCCCCCCCCCCGCCCCGGTCAGCCCTTGCTGGGACGCCGCTGCGGGCGCGGCGGCGCCACGCCGTCCGCGAGCCGCCGCGTGACCAGCAGGAACGCGGTGTGCGCGACCATCCGGTGCTCCGGCCGCACCGCCAGACCCACCACGTGCCACGGCCGGATCAACGTCTCCCACGCCTGCGGCTCGGTCCAGCACTGCTGCTCGCGGATGGCCTCGGTGACCTTGGACAGCTGCGTCGTGGTCGCCACGTAGACCACCAGCACGCCGCCCGGAACCAGGTTCTGGAACACGGTGTCCAGCACGTCCCACGGCGAGAGCATGTCCAGCACGACCCGGTCGACCTGGCCCTCGTCGTAGTCGGCGAGGTCGGCGACGCGCAGGGTCCAGTTCTCCGGGACCTCGCCGAAGAACTTCCGCACGTTGCGCTCGGCGTGCTCGGCGTGGTCCTCCCGCACCTCGTAGGACACGACGCTGCCCTGCTCGCCGACCGCGCGCAGCAGCGAGCAGCTCAGCGCGCCGGAACCGGCCCCCGCCTCCAGGACCCGCGCGCCGGGGCGGATGTCACCCCACATCAGGATCTGCGCGGCGTCCTTCGGGTAGATGACCTGCGCACCGCGCGGCATCGACAGCACGTAGTCGGCCAGCAGCGGCCGCACCGCCAGGAACGACGTGCCGCCCGCCGAGGTGACCACCGAGCCCTCGGGGCTGCCGATGAGGTCGTCGTGCGCCAGCGCGCCCCGGTGGGTGTGGTACTCGCCGCCGGTCTCCAGGACGACGGTGTAGTGCCTGCCCTTCGGATCGGTCAGCTGGACCCGGTCGCCGGGCTGGAACTCACCGCTGACGGTGCTCACGTGCTTCGTGCCTCCATGTGCGCGTTCGGCAAGGGGCCGCCGGGCGCGGGACGTCACGGGAGTGAGCGGTGGGGCCGCGGCCGGCGGGTACGGCGGACCATCGTCGCAGAGGGCCCGGGCGGTTCCCGCCGGTGCTCACCGTTCGCGGGCGCGGGAGCGGAGCGCGCTGCGCAGGTCCTCCCGGCGCAGCACCCCGCAGGGCCTGCCTTCGGTGTCGATGACGAGGAACTGCCAGGCCAGTACGGTACGCACCCGTTCGAGCACGGCCTCGCCCGGCTCTCCCTCCAGCAGGATGGTGTCCGGGCCGACGGGTTCGGCGGCGTGCTCGGCGGGGTCGCGGGGCGCGCGGGTCGCGAGCCGTTCGGCGGCGGACTGGTCGAGCAGCCCGACCGCGACGCCGTCGGCCCGCACCAGCACCACGCCGCGCCCGGCGGCGGCGACCAGCGCGTCGCCGACGGGGCTCTCGGCGGGCAGTTGCAGCACCGGGCGCATCAGCTCGGCCAGCGAGAACCGCACCGGGCGGCTCCTGCGCTGCTCGGCGGCGTGCTCGGCGGTGGCGCCCGCGATGACGAACCACACCATGAACACGCAGGCCAGCAGCCGCAGCCACTGGTCGTCCACGTCCTGCAGCAACCCGAGCAGCGCCCACACCAGCAGTCCGGCGGCGACGAACCCCGCGCCGACGACGCCCGCGGTGGTGCCCGGCTGCCTGCGCCCGGTGACCGCCCACAGCGCGGAGCGCAGCATCCGCCCGCCGTCCAGCGGCAGCCCGGGCAGCAGGTTGAACGCGGCCACCGCGAGGTTGGCCACGCAGGTCTGCGCGATGAGCAGCCAGACCGCGCCGCCGGGCTCCACCGCGTACCAGCCGAGTCCCGTGACGGCCGCGAGCACCACCGACACGGCCGGCCCGGCGGCGGCCACCAGGCCTTCCTGCGCGGGGGTCGCGGGCGCGCGGCTGATCTCGGAGATGCCGCCGAGCAGGAACAGCCGCACCCGGCGCACCGGCAGACCCAGCCGCATCGCCGCCACGCAGTGCCCGAGCTCGTGCAGCAGCACCGAGGCCGCCAGCAGCACGGTGAACCCGGCGGCGAGGAACGCGCTGGTCCACACGCTCGCGGCGGGCAGGATGCGGCCGACCAGCGGGGTGTAGAGCAGCACGATGAACGCGGCCCCCACCCACCAGGACGGCGACAGCAGCACCGGCACCCCGACCACCCGGCACAGCAGCAGGCCGTTGTCCGGTGGAGCGGCTCGGCCGCGGGCCGTGTTGGCGGGCATGGTCCACAGGGTAGAGCGGGCGGCGTGAGGAGCAGGTGATCCGCCACGGGTGCGCGATCCCGTCGGACCCCTGTTCTAGGGTGCGGGCATGGTGGAACCGGCCCGGACCAGCGACAGCACGCGATCGGAGCTCGCCGGGGCGGGCGGGTCGGACGGGGCGAGCCTGCCCTCCGGCCGGCGCAGGCCCGCGCTGTCGCCGTCCCGCGCGGGTGACTTCAAGCAGTGCCCGCTGCTGTACCGCTTCCGCGCGGTGGACCGGCTGCCGGAGACGCCGACGCGGGCGCAGGTGCGCGGCACGGTGGTGCATTCGGTGCTGGAGCGGATGTTCGCGCTGCCCGCCGAGCAGCGCGACGCCGAGCACGCCCGCGACCTGCTGGAACCGGCCTGGCAGGACCTGCTGGCGGGGCAGCCGGAGCTGGCGGAGCTGTTCGACGGGCCGGAGGATCCGCAGCTGCGCACCTGGCTGGGTTCGGCGACGCGCCTGCTGGACTCGTACTTCGAGCTGGAGGACCCGCGCCGCCTGGAACCGGAGGCCTGCGAGCTGCGGGTGGAGACCGAGCTGGATTCGGGGCTGCTGCTGCGCGGGTTCATCGACCGGGTGGACGTGGCCCCGACCGGGGAGATCCGGCTGGTCGACTACAAGACCGGCGCGGCACCTCGCCAGATCGGCGAGGCGAAGGCCATGTTCCAGATGAAGTTCTACGCGCTGGTGCTGTGGCGCACCCGCGGCGAGGTGCCGAAGCAGCTGCTGCTGATGTACCTGTCGGACGGGCAGTCGCTGGCCTACGCGCCGGACGAGGCGGAGCTGCGCCGCTTCGAGCGGACGCTGGAGGCGATCTGGCAAGCCATCCTGCGCGCCGGGAAGACCGGCGACTTCCGCCCGAACCCGAGCAAGCTGTGCGATTACTGCGACCACAAGTCCCGCTGCCCGGAGTTCGGCGGCACTCCCCCGCCCTACCCGGGTTGGCCGGAACCGGATCCGGGGCAGGAATCCGTGCTGGACCGCACGGACTGATCGTTTTCCGCCGCGGGCGGACGGCTGCCGAGGAGGACGCAGTGGACGAGCGGGCCGTGTTCTACGAGCGGCTGGGCGGAGGAGGTTTCCGCGCCACCGGGCACACCGCGGGCCCGTGGTCGGACGCGGCCCAGCACTTCGGGCCGGTGTCGGCGCTGCTGGTGCGCGAGCTGGAGCGCTGCGAGCCCGCGCCGGGCACGGCGATCCGCCGGGTGACCGTGGACGTGCTGGGCCCGGTGCCGGTGGCCGAGCTGGCGGTGCGCGCCGAGGTGCTGCGCCCGGGCCGGTCGGTGCAGCTGCTGTCGGCGGAGCTGTCCGCGGGCGGGCGGGTGTGCGCGACGGCCCGCGCGTGGCGGATGGTCCGCGGCGACAGCACGCCGGTCGCGGGCGGGCCCCGCGAGACGCTGGACGATCCGCTGTCCTGGCCGGAGGCGTCGGACATCGACGGCTGGGACCGCGGTTACGCGGCGGCGATGGAGTGGCGCGTCGGCCCCGGCGCGGAGCTCGGCCGCGCCCGGGTGTGGGCGCGGCAGCGGATCCCGCTGCTGGCCGACGAGGAGCCGAGCCCGTTGCAGCGGTTGTTCGCGGTGGTGGACTCGTCCAGCGGCGTGTCCCGCCGGGCGCGGATGTCGGAGTGGTCGTTCGCGAACACCGACCTGACGGTGCACCTGCACCGGGAGCCCTCCGGCGAGTGGGTCGGCCTGGACGCGGAGACGACCCTCGGCCCGGACGGCGGCGGCCTCGCCACCAGCACCGTCCACGACCGCACCGGCCCGATCGGCCGCTCCGCCCAAACCCTCCTGGTCACCCCCCGCTGACCAGAAGAGTCCCCGTGTCCTGTCAGCGGCGAACCCGCTGAGCGGCGACCACCAGAGCAACGGAACCACCCGCGGGTTCTCACCGCCCTCCTCGCGAGGACAGCTTTTTCGCCTGTGGCGGAGCCACGTGCGAAAACGATCCCGCAGCGAGGAGGGCGCTGACTTGTCTTTGAACTCGCCCGGCGGGTCGTGTCCCTGTCCTGTCAGCGGCGAAGCCGCTGAGCCAACGACCACCTGAGCAACAGGACCACCCGCGGGTTCTCAGCCGTTTCCTCGCGAGGACAGCTTTTTCGCATGTGGCGGAGCCACCTGTGAAAAAGATCCCGCAGCGAGGAAGCGGCTGAGGTTCCGCCACCCGACCCCGACGCAGGCCGATGACCCGTCAATCATCGTAAGGATCGAAGTTGGCCGCGCTGTCGAACCAGTCGGTGGCCTGGGTGTCGTCCACGACCGCGAACCGGGCCCCGGTGGGGTCCCGCAGCACGGCGACGCGGCCGATGCTGGAGCCGTAGGGGTCGACGCGGACCCGCCCGCCGAGCCCGATGGCCCGGTGCACGAGCCCGTCGATGCCTTCGTCGGCGTCGGCCCCGAGGTAGAGCAGCCAGTGCGGCCGGGTGTCGGAGGTGATGTAGTCGCGGATCATGCTGACCCGCGCGAGCACGGATTCCCCGGCGAGGTACCAGACGGCGTAGTTGGAGCGGTTCTCGGCGCCGAACTGCTCGGCTTCGTAGCCGAAGAGCCGCTGGAAGAAGCCGTCGGCGGCGGCGGCCTTGATGGTGACGAGCTCGGCCCACATGAGGGTGCCGGGCAGGCCGACGTCGAACTGCCAGGAGTCGTCGGGGGACAGCAGCCCGAACTCGGCGTCGGAGGGCCCCACGAGCACGGTCTTGCGGCCGATGCCGGGCACGTCGGCGGGTGGCACGACGATCCGGGCGCCTTCGCCGAGCGCTTGCTCGGCGGTGGTGTCGACGTCCTGCGCCGCGAGGAACAGCCGCCACTCGGAGTGTTCCCCGGCGGAGCGGCGGATGCTGGCGACGGGGAACCCGTCGCGGTAGGCGACGACGTGCTCCCCTGCCGCGTCGTCCTGGTGCGTCTCGTACCGCCAGCCGAACAGTTCGGCGTAGAACTCGCGGGCCTGCTCCACGTCGGTGGTGACCAGTTCGATCCAGCACGGCATCCCGGCCACGATCTCCCACTGGGGCGCCGCCTCCCCGGGCTGCACTACGGCCATGTTCCTCACCCCCACCTCATCGCTTCAAGATCACTACCCATTATGACCGAGTGATCGACGATCGAGGTCGCGCCGAGGCGGATTCCTCCATCGGAGCGGCGGCGCGGAACAGTGCAAAGAGGACGAACAGGACGATTCGCCCGGAGTGTTCCGCTGTCAGAGGTACCGGTAGACGTCCTCGGGCGACAGCCCGCGGGCGAGCATGATCACTTGGAGCCGGTAGAGCAGCTGCGAGATCTCCTCGGCCAGCGCCTCGTCGGACTCGTGCTCGGCGGCGAGCCACACCTCGCCCGCCTCCTCGATGACCTTCTTGCCCTGCGCGTGCACTCCGGCGTCGAGCGCGGCGACGGTCGCCGACCCCTCCGGCCGGGTGCGGGCGCGTTCCTGGAGCTCGTTGAACAGCTCGTCGAAGGTCTTCACGACGTTCGATCCTCGCATCCTGGGCGGCGGGCCCCGACAGCGGTCCCGCCGCCGCTCAGGCGACCGCGTCCGGCAGCAGCGCGCTCAGCGCGGGCACGTCGAAGGACTCCAGCGAACTCAGCAGCACCCGCCGCTCCCCCGGCTCCAGCGGCACCTCGCAGGGCACGGCGACCACGGTGCACCCGGCGGCCACGGCTGCCGACACCCCGGTCGGCGAGTCCTCCACCGCCACGCAGCGCCGCGGGTCCACGTCCAGCAGCCGGGCCGCCCGCAGGTACGGCTCCGGATCGGGCTTGTTGCGGCCGTCGACCTCGTCGCCGCAGACGGTGACGTCGAAGGAGTCCCGGCCCAGCGTGTCCAGCGCGATCTCCGCCAGCGAGCGGATCGTGGAGGTGACCAGCGCGCACGGGACGCCCAGCGCGCGCACCTGCGCCAAGGCCTCCCGGGCCCCGGGCCGCCACGGCAACCCCTGGCGGAACAGCTCCGCGCTGCGCCGCTCCACCCAGTCGGCGGCGTCCGCGACGTTCGCCGGATCGGCGGGCAGGCCCAGATCGGCCAGCAGCATCCGCATGCTGGTGGACATGTTCGAGCCCACCATCGCTTCGCGGGTGGCGACGCCGAGCTCGCCGCCGCGGTGCACGGCGTAATCGCTCAGCGAGATCGACCACAGCTTCTCGGAATCGACCAAGGTGCCGTCCATGTCGAACAGGACGGCGGCGGGGCGGGCGTCAGCCATCGCGCCCTGATCTCAACAAGCTCATCAGTGCCACGCCGCCAGTACAGCAGGGCGGCGGGGGCCGCTCCCAGCGAACGTGGCCGATCCCTCCCCGCCGGTTCGGATCGTCTCCGGGATGTCGGGCGCTCACGTCGGCGATAGGTCGTAGGCTGACGCGGTGAACGATCGCGAACCACGCTCCGCAGACCAGGTGGACCGGACCGAGGGGAATTCGACCGAAGGCACATCGACCGAAGGCAAACCCGCTGGGCCGACCGCCCCGATCGCCGTGATCGGGTTCGAGGGTTGGAACGATGCGGGCGATGCCGCAAGCTCCGCGATCGAGCACCTCGAACTCACCTGGGACGCCTCCCCGCTGGCCGAGATCGACCCGGATCCGTACTACGACTTCCAGGTCTCGCGCCCCACGGTGAAGCTGGTGGACGGCGTGACCCGGAAGGTGAGCTGGCCGACGACGCGGCTGTCGGTGTGCCGGCCGCCGGGCGCCGAGCACGACGTGGTGCTCGTGCACGGGATAGAGCCCAACATGCGCTGGAACGCGTTCTGCGCGGAACTGCTGGAGCACCTCGACAACGCGGGGGTGCGCACCGTGGTGTCGCTGGGCGCGCTGCTCGCCGACGCGCCGCACACCCGCCCGGTGCCGGTGACCGGCACGGCCTACGACGCGGATTCGGCGACCCGCTACGGGTTGGAGCGCTCCACCTACGAGGGCCCGACGGGCATCGTGGGGATCTTCCAGGACTCGTGCGTGCAGTCGGGCATCCCGGCGATCTCGTTCTGGGCGGCGGTCCCGCACTACGTGTCGCAACCGCCGTCGCCGAAGGCGACGCTGGCGCTGCTGCACCGGGTGGAGGACGCGCTGGACCTGGAGGTCCCGCTGGGGAACCTCCCGGACCAGGCCGAGGAGTGGGAAACCACGGTCAGCGAGATGGCCGAGGAGGACGAGGACGTCCGCAACTACGTGCGCGCCCTGGAGGAACGCGGCGACGCCGAGGTGAAGCTCACCGAGACCAGCGGCGACGCGATCGCCGCCGAGTTCGAGCGCTACCTGCGCAGGCGTGGGCCGGGCGGCAAGGGGCCGCTGGGCCCCGGTCCCGGCTGATGCCGCGCCCCGATCGCACGAGAACGCCCTCCGAGCCCGGCTCGGAGGGCGTTCCGCTGTTCGGATCAGCCGGTCAGAGCTGCACGCCGAGGAGCGCGTCGACCGCGGCGCGGACCTCACCGGGCGCGGCCGCGTCGGTGCCGCCGCCCGCGAGCGCTTCGTCGGCCCACGCGTCGACCGCGCGCAGCGCGCCCTCGGTGTCCAGGTCGTCGGCGAGCCGGTCCCGCAGCCCGGCGATCGCCGTGGCGGCGGCCGGTGCCGCGGCCAGCGCCGCCGCCTCCCGCCAGCGCGCCAGCCGGGCGGTGCCCGCGGTGAGCGCGTCCGCCGTCCAGGAGCGGTCCGTGCGGTAGTGCGCGTCCAGCAGCGCCAGCCGCACCGCCATCGGGTCCACCCGGTCGCCGCGCAGCCGGGAGACGAACACCAGGTTGCCCTTCGACTTGGACATCTTCTCGCCGTCGAGGCCGACCATGCCCGCGTGGCAGTAGTGCCGCGCGAACGGGGATTCGCCGGTCAGCGCCTCGGCGTGCGCGGCGCTGTACTCGTGGTGCGGGAACGCGAGGTCGGAGCCGCCGCCCTGCACGTCGAAGGTCATCCGCAGCCGGTTCAGCGCGATCACCGAGCACTCCAGGTGCCAGCCGGGCCTGCCGGGCCCGAGCTCGGACTCCCAGGACGGCTCGCCGGGCCGGGCGGCCCGCCACAGCAGCGCGTCCAGCGGGTGCTCCTTGCCTGCGCGGTCCGGGTCGCCGCCGCGCTCGGCGAAGAACTCGAGCATGTCCTCCGGGCCGTAGTTCGACTCGTAGCCGAACCGGCCGGTCGCGTCGTGCCGGTAGTAGACGTCCGGGTACTCGTCGTCGACCCGGTAGGCGGCGCCGGAGGACAGCAGCTTGCCGACCGCTTCCACGATCTCCGGCATGGCCTCGACCGCGCCGATGAAGTCCTGCGGCGGCAGCACCCGCAGCGCGGCCATGTCCTCCCGGAACAGCGCCGTTTCGCGCATGCCGAGCACGACCCAGTCCTCACCGTCGCGGTCGGCCCGCTCCAGCAGCGGATCGTCGATGTCGGTGACGTTCTGCACGTAGTGCACTTCGTGGCCGTTGTCGAGCCACACGCGGTGGACCAGGTCGAACGCCAGGTAGGTGGCGGCGTGACCGAGGTGGGTGGCGTCGTACGGGGTGATGCCGCAGACGTACATCCGCGCGACGGGGCCGGGCTGGGTG